>JBKJLH010000190.1:0-8054 GCA_046597035.1 Lacisediminihabitans sp. | reverse complement strand
GTCCGAAAAGCGCCTCGATGACAACAAGGACTTTCCTAGTTGTCTTGTCCATTTGCTCACTGTACGGGAGCTAAACCCTTGATGCCGAGCTGACGAGACCTGCGACGCAGGAGGTTCGGCTTACGGGCTGGCAAGCTGCTGGCGCCTATGGACAATGAGACGAGTAGGTTGCGAGACGGCTTGCGCACCCGGAAGCCCGTTGCGACAAGCAACGCCATGGCAGCGATTCGGAACTGGATCGCTCGTTGAGGATCAGGTTTGCAACTTCTCGAGCGCGAGACGATGCGTCCCCTCAGTGCAACGACCGCCCATCAGACACGGTGGCGGTCGTGCCCCGCACGTCGTCCAGACGTCTAGTCTGGCGACGTGACGATGTTGACGCCGACGGCCGCCCGAGCATTCTGGCTGGCACTCCTGGACAACGGGGCGCGGATCATCATCGAGGCGGACGCTCTGTTCCCATCACCGCGCGCGCAGTCGCTGGTTGTCCTTGCTCAAGAGGAAGTGGGCAAGGCGGTCTGGGTCTACAAGGCATTCTGGAACGCTTGGAACGACGGTGACGAGACGCCGCGCGAGGTGCCTGAACTGCGCAAGCAAGGGCTTCATCACCTCGCAAAACTCATAGAGGCCACCGACTTCATGACCGCACTGGTCGAAGTACCGGAATTTTCGGAGCCCGTGGAGATCGAACTGGTGAAGACCCACGCCCCAGATGTGCTGGACGCGTACCTGATGGGTCTCGCCCAGGAGGACAACGAAGCGAAGAAAAGGGGCTTCTACGTCGATCTCCGAGCGGATGGCTCGTTCACGGTGCCGCATGAGATCGACAGGCCACTTCTGAGGTTTCAGATCTGGCAGGCCGCTGACATGATCCAGTGGTTCCTCGTCGAAGATCATTTTCGAGCCAGCCTGACGGGCAAAAAGCCGGTCTCCCCAACCGAGGACGTTGAGGCACTGCTCGGAGTTGTTTTGGCTCACGGCCCGGACGACTAGGTCGGCAGGGCGCTCGGAGTGGAGAGATTCACGCCGAGGACGTGGCTCAAGGGCTCGCGAAGGGATCCTTCAGCGGTCGGCGTCGAGGGACCTGTCTGTAGCCCAGTCTCAGTTCGGCTTGCGGGCCGTTGGACAGGTACGGTGTTGCGATGAGATTGCTCGACGCTCTCGATCGCCTCAATCAGGCTCACCCTTGGTCACACAACGATGCCTTCGCGGGATTCGTCCTCCGCTACGCACGCAGCGCACAGCGCAGGGGTGGACGAAGCGCACTCGATGTGGGCTGCGGGACCGGGAACCTCGTTGAACGTCTCTCTCGCATCTTCCCCGATGTCACCGGAGTCGAACCAGACCTGACCGTTGCTGCAGTTGCTCAAGCACGTTTCTCCACCTTAACTTCGGTACAGATAGAACTGCGTCACTTCGACCATGGGGAACCAGATCGATACGACTTCATCGCATTCGTCGCTTCCTTGCACCACATGCCCTTGGCCGCCACGCTGCACCGCGCCAAGATGAGCTTGCGAAGTGGCGGGCAGATCGTGATCGTCGGCGTCGCCCGCGAAACCCCGGCCGATGCACCTCGCTCGCTGTTTTCACTGGCTCTCAATCCGCTCGTTGGCATAGTGCTGCATCCTTTACGCGCGACACAGCCGATGCCGCACATTCAAGCCCCCACTACGACAGCGACTGACTCATTGGACGACATTCAGCGCATCGCGCAGGAAGTGCTATCTGGTATCCGCCTGCGTCGTCGGCTGTTCTGGAGATACACCGCAACGTGGGTCTCACCTCACTGATGCGACCGATACAAAAATCACCATCGGAACGGTGAGGCGTCCCGGTGACCGTTCCCCTTATGGATGCCTCCCGGATCCCATAGCTGATCACTTCCTTGGTTCTGCGGGCGCGCTCTGCGCTAGAGGCGAACGCCGCTTCCATCAATTCGCTGGCACGCTTTACTGGGTGGTATGAGACGCATACTCGTTCTTGGCGGTACAGCCTGGCTCGGTCGTGAAATTGCCCAGCAATTGGTTGCGGCGGGCGGGGACGTGACGTGCTTGGCCCGGGGTAACTCTGGCGCGGTTCCAAGCGGTGTGACGTTCGTTCGCTCTGACCGACGAGCCCTTGGTGCCTACGACTTGGTCTCAAACCAGAGCTGGGACGAAGTCATTGAGCTCAGTTATGACGCTGACCTCGTCACCGGGGCGCTCGAAAGTTTGGCTGTTAATGCCAGACATTGGACGCTGGTCTCCTCGGTCTCCGTATATGCAGACAACACGGAAGCCGGCGCCGATGAAGATGCGGCTCTGGTGGAGCCCTCCGATCCCGGTGACTACGCGCACGCGAAAGTGGCCGCCGAATGGGCGACGAGCGAGGCTGTTGGCGATCGCCTTCTCATCGTGAGGCCCGGTCTTATTGTCGGGCCAGGCGACACGAGCGACCGTTTCAGTTATTGGGTTGCACGGTTGGCGTTGGCCTCGCATGAGCCCGCGCTCGTTCCCGATGTCACGGATCGGTTTGTGCAGTTCATCGACGTTCGGGATCTCGCCGAGTGGGTTGTCAGCGCGGGCGGGCGACGGCTTGCCGGTATTTACAACGCCGTCGGCAGCGAAAGGGATCTCTCCACTTTTCTGCGCACTGCCATGAAGGTCGCAGGTCACACAGGGAAACTGATCACGGCCGACGACGACTGGCTTATCGAGCACGACGTCGAATATTGGGCGGGACCGCGCTCCCTTCCGCTGTGGCTTCCCCGGAGCGACACCGGGTTTGCGCGACGCAGTCGCCGCCGGTTCCAGGCCGCCGGCGGGGTTGAGCGAAGCTTTGAGCAGACGCTGGAGGACGTGCTTGCGGACGAACGAACACGTGGGCTCGGCAGGGCCAGACGGTCAGGACTCACCCGAGACGAAGAAAACCGTCTGCTCGACGAGATCACGCGCAGATAGCACCCGACACGAGCCCGTCCCACCGCGCCAACACATCGCAGGCGGATCGCGCGATGCTTCGAAAGAGGTTCCCGTCCGAGATGCGGGGTCGGCTGAGTAAGGCGGCTGCGTTGTGAGTGCGGGGAAGGGGGCGAGTAGCGGTGAGATGACCTTGTCTCTCGGCTTCCCTAGGCCATAGGGTCGGCTCAATGCCAACCATCAGTGAACTCCTTGCCCTGTATGACACCCAGCTTCGTCTTGTCGTTCCCCTGCGTGTGCCGGAGGGGCACGTCTATGACCGGCAGGGGCAGCTTCTGCGCGTTTCCAGTCGGAGCAGAGGACTTGTTGAAACTGCGCAGAGGCTTGATTGCAATGACGAGGCCCTGGATGCTCTCATTGTCGCCCAGCGCAACTTTTTTGCTTCCCGGGGGGAGGCTGTTGAATGGAAGACTCGTGGCCATGATCTGCCGGCAGATATTCCGGAGCGGCTCCTGGCTGCTGGTTTTGTGCCCGAGGAGACTGAAACGGTGATGGTTGCCGAAACAGCTCAGTTGGTTACCAAGGTGGATCTTCCACCTGGCGTCACGATCGCGACTGTTCACGAGGCGGCTGATTTCGACCAGATTGCTCAGCTGCAGGCCGAAGTCTGGGGCGGTGACTTTGCGTGGCTTGCCACCGACCTTCGCGATCGTAAAGCAGCTACCCCGGGTGATCTTGTTGTGTTGGTGGCCAAAGTGGGTGGCCGTGTCGTTTCAGCTGCTTGGCTAGTATTTGCCGACGCTGGAGACTTTGCCGGTCTCTGGGGAGGGTCAACACTTACCCAGTGGCGCGGTCAGGGGATCTACACAGCACTCGTCGCTCTTCGAGCCGAGGCCGCACTTCGGCGGGGAGTCAAATATCTGCAAGTTGATGCATCAGATGACAGCAAGCCGATCCTGCAACGCCAAGGCTTTTTGCCGCTAACAACAACCACCCCGTATGTATGGTCTCCAGCAGAAAACTAGCGGCAAGCTCATCGTGTGCGTCCAGCCCGACTGAACCTCCCGGCGTCCCCCCAGCAGGTTCGGGTTACGGGCACCCTTGAGCTGCCTACTCGATATTCCTCTTTCGGCCCGGGGTATGGCACTTATGCGAAGAGTGCTGGTTAGGAAGCAGACCGACTTATCACGATGGTTCCAGCGAGGCGATCGTACGGAGTGCGCCCAGTCCCGACGAAAAGGGAGACGACGTAGACGATCGGCAGAACGTACGCCAGAACAGTCAAGATTGAAACCGAAATTGGGATCGCGCCCGTGGCGGAGGCCGCCACAATCGAGAACACGGCAGCATGTCCCACCATCCACGGAACCATGACTTTTGCAACATTCCGGCCGAGCGCTCGAGCGAAGCTGATGCGTGAACGAGCGACAACGGTAACTACGGCAAGCCGGCGTACCCGCTTACCCCAGGTCGCCTCGTGATTGCGAGATTCCAACCAGGCGAGGCCTACCGTCACGGGGACCGTGATCACCACGTCGGACACAATGTTCAACGCGATCGGATTGACCAAATGGGTGACACCCGTCAAGTACAACGGCACTCCCACGGCAGCAGTGACCGCGGCCCACCCGAGCGCGCAGCCACCGTCTATGACAAATGCAGTAATTCGACCACCCGGCAGGCGAGTGATTGGTTCAGGCGTATTTTCAACCGAGACTTCTCGTCTCGAGAAATGACTTGGCCCGTTGGCAGCGGGATGCGCTGCAGGTGGGGTAGCCGGTTGGCTAGTCATGCGAGGAGCATACCGGCGACAGTGGGAGCTCAGGGTCTTCTGGGCAAGGATCCGACCGACCGCGCTCGACTGCGGTTCCGCTTGTGGGCTGCGATTTGAGGCGTAGTTCCAGGTCAGGCAGAATCGGCAGATGGACGACTGCAGAGATCTCCCTCGAGTCAAGTTTGCGTTTCCGGGGCCACTGCGCGATCAGCTTGTGGGTGCGATTCTCGATGGAACCAAAACATCGACGACGTCACTGGTCGTGGAGTACGAGGTGGAGGACGAGGCTTTCCCTCAGACGGGAACACGGCACGTCGTCGTGGATTCGTCTAATGAGGCTGTTGCGGTGATTGAGACCATGGGCGTTCAACGCGTTCTGCTGGGCGCTGTTCCGTGGGAGCACGCGCGAGATGAGGGCGAGGGGTACTCATCGGTTTCCGAGTGGCGTGTGGGGCATGAGCGTTTCTGGCACAGTGTCGAGATGCGTAATTACCTCGGGGATGCAACATTCACGGTGAACGATGACACGTGCTTGGTCTTGGAACGGTTTCGGCTCGTTACGGTGCTTTAGAAGTTTTGGTGGCCATGTGGCACACCGACAGAATCATGAAGGATTCCTCGTGTCCCTCAATGAGACGTGTCTGCTAATGGACCTTTTAGCCAGCCTTCGGTGTCCTTCTGTGACCGAAGCCGCACGATGACCAGATCGGGGTTTTCGCGTTCTGTTTGCGGGATGCTTGTGCGGTATTTTTTGCGGGTCGCGATGGCCCAGCGGACGATGTGCTCTCGGTCGGTGAAGATAGTACGAAGAGGCGGCTCGACGTTGCCGTTCCACAACGTTTCTCGGAGGAATCGGCGCCGGAGAGTGCGCCGGATTACGCGTGCGAGGGTCACCGGGAATGGCAGGTCGAGCCAGACGAGCACGTCTGCGCGGCGCGCCAGCAGGGCGCGGGCGGACGGGTATTGCCACTCCGTGGTCCACGCATCTTCGCTCGTGAACGTGTCCACGTCCTGAAGAAATTCTTCCCGTGGCTCCCAGCCGGGGCCGTGATAGACCGAGTCGATCTCGGTGTGTCGTCCGCCGGTGATCGCTGCGATCCGTGACGCGAGCGTCGACTTTCCCACACCGGAGACGCCGGCGACGAGTACACGGCGAGGGCTAGTCGGAAGGGAGTCCCGTGCGCACAACACCTGTTGAGCGTAGGCCTCCGAGATCAACCCGAACCGACACGGCGCCAGGGACGGTCAAGGTCCCGCTTACGGGCGGTCCTGACGGGCGGGTGGCTGGACAGGTGAGGGTCTAAATCTGGGACGCTTTCAAGTGTGGAAGTCACCTGAGGCTCAGGGAACAGTCGGAGAAGACTGACCCGTCGAGCGCGGCCGAAACCGGGTCCGTCTGAGCAGCTCCGCCGCTAGACGACCCAATCCAGCGCCCAACCAAACGCAGACCAACACGGCAAGAAATATCGGTACGCTCAAAAAAAGGGCACCCACCCCCATCCCTATATCTGCTCCCGGGGCGGCGGTGCTCTGCGCGAAGATCAGATACCCGACGATCTGGGCGAAACTCCCCGGGAAGATCATGAGCCAGAGCCACAGCGCCCTGCGCGTGGCACCGAACACAAATCCGAACGCGAGCGTAGCAAAGACGACTATCGACCCCCCGACGACTGCCCAGACGACAGTGTCATGGCTCGGGTTGTTTGCCCGGAAGGTGATTATCGATAAGGGGAGCCATAGTCCAAGCAGGGTGATCCAGCCGAATGTGGGCACTATCGACCAAATTGGGAAAAGGCTCCGTCGTCGTATTTGGACCCAATTTTCGCAATCGAAACGGAAACGACGATCCGGGGAGATGGCGGGTTTCCAATCGGTGCCGCTCCACCACCACTCGCCATCTGGCGAAAACATCGATGGTGCGGATAACTGTCCCGCTGCAACGTCATTGCTCAACTAATGTCACCACCCTCGCTTGCAGTTCATTCTTCATCGGTCGATTGGTTCTGGAGATCTTCGTGCTGCACTGATCTGGCAGGTCTCTCGTAGGGGTATTTGTTGGGGCGCAAGTAGCGCCAATGCATTCGGACAGCCGGGTCGATGGGCGCCTCGAAGACGGACGGGTCAGCGTTTCGGAACAGCCAAAAATAAAAGACGAGGATCGAAATTTGCAAAGTGGTCGATACACCAGAGACGATCGCGCCTGCCTCGTCCCCCGATAAAACAGCACTCACAAACACAAAAAGTAGTAGGGCAAACATGAATATGCGAATGTACATCGACCGACGAAAAACGTCTCCTTTAGTGCGCACCTTCAGCATGGACCGAGCATAAGCTTCCCGACCCAAGTTGACCGGATCACCTTCGGCTCGTGACACGAGTCGAACTCCGGAGTGCAGGTCAGTTTCGCCGTAGAACTGCGACGCCCGTCGTTGCTGCATAGAGTTGAACGAACGGAGAAGGGACCAACGATGTTTAAACGGTTTCTCAGGTTGATGGGTCGGGGCGCTAAGCGCTTGGCATTTACTCTCACCCAACTGGGCGGATCCGCCAACGGTGGCCGAAGCGCGGATCCCAGCGCTCGCTCGCTCTATGAAGACCGCAAAAACTACCGCCCGTAATAGTTTCCCGTGCGAGCGCGACACGTCGGAAGAAAGGCACCCGTCAACGAGTCAGTCGGATCGACGAGAGCCCTGTTCCCGATGTCGTCGCCGTTCACTGACCGCGTGCTTGATTGACGGCGTTGATGAGATGGGAGCCCCTGATCGCGAGTTCGTACTTCTTCTCGATTGGAACCGTCCGTGGGTCGCGCAGGACGCTGTCGAGGTCTTCGATGCTGAGACCCGTCAACTGGGCGATGTTCTGAACCGTGAGGTGGCACTGGACTGTCAGCGTTTCGAAGATCGCTTTCAGACGGTCGTCATCGCCAATCTGCAGCCCTACCGTCAGATGGCCCACAAAAATCGATAGCCTCGTGCTCTCGTCGTTCGAGGGCGACTGCCGTTCGGTGGTGAGTGTCATCATCCCGGGCGTTACTTGATCGAGGTAGGCCAGTAGCTTCTCCGGCTGGATTCCCGTGATGGTCTGCAGCGTGTCTTCGGAGACGTCGCCCTCCACGATCATGCGCTTCAACTCAGCTGCCGGGTTTTGTGCATCCACCGTCATGGCTGTCCCTCTTTCCCGTCACACAGCGACAAAGAAAGGCTAGACACTTTTCGACCGACCAACCTTCCCTTTACGGGCGGCCCTTCCGGCTAAAAGTGGTCTCCAGGGCGCTCTCCTGAACGCTCGAGATCCCGTCCGGTGACCGTCCCCCTACGGGCGGGTTGGTACCTTGCCCAACGGGATCCGGGCTGTTCCTTGGTGAGCTTCACAGTACGAGG
>JBKJLH010000177.1:0-3033 GCA_046597035.1 Lacisediminihabitans sp. | reverse complement strand
TTCATCCCCCCTTCTGGGCAGGTATTTCATAAAGTCAGTGGAAAAGTCGGGGTTTTCCACCGGAATGAGTTTTCTTGGGACCTCGAAGTGCCCAATGTTGCCGGGTCTAAATGGATTGTCTGGACTGAATCGCTCTGGTTTCCGTTCCTAGTTCTTGCCTTGGGAAGCGGTCGGTTTCAAGAGTGGATCGCAATTAGCGTCGTAGTCCTTTTTTGCTTCGTTGGGGTGCGGTTATCGAGTTGGAATGAAGCCGCTGGTTGCGAAAGCACTACGGGTCTGCCCAGAGTTTGGTTGACACTCGGGGTTGATAATTTTCTAGGCCGCGTTTGCGGTTGTGTAAATTGTCTCAAACTCGACGGGGGTGAGTTTGCCGAGGCCCCGTTGGCGGCGTCGGCGGTTGTATTTCGTTTCGATCCACACCACGATTGCAAGGCGGAGTTCCTCGCGAGTGTTCCAGCGCCGGGTGTTCAGAACGTTCTTCTGTAGGAGCGAGAAGAACGATTCCATCGCCGCATTGTCGCTGGAGGAACCCACCCGGCCCATCGATCCGCGCAGCCCGTTGTTCTTGAGTAGCCGCACGACGCGCTTGGATCTGAACTGGCTGCCCCGATCGGAATGAACGATAGTGCCGGCCGGGGCGCGGATCGCGATCGCGTTCCGCAACGCCGCTGCTGCCAGTTCTGACTTCATCCGGGAATCGATGGAATAACCTACGATCTTGTTGGAACAGCAATCCTTAACCGCGCACAAATACAGCTTCCCCTCACCGGTCCAGTGCTCGGTGATATCGGTCAACCAGACCTGGTTCGGTTCCGTCGCGGCCGCGACGAAGTCATGCCTCACGCGGCCCTTGTCATCCATCACACCGAGCAGGTCGTCGTGGACAGCGGGACCCGGCTTGTTGCCCTTCCCTCGTCGCCGGTGGTGAGAGGCCTGCAACCCGGCGATCCTGGCTAGCCGCCACGCCCGGTTCTCGCTCGCAGCGATCCCGGCATCAGCGAGCTCGTCCGCGAGGAACCGGTACCCCAACGTCGGATCGTCGCCGTGGATCTCTCGCATCACCTCGATGACATGCGCGTCGTCCCAGTCACGTTGGGAGACCGGATCCCGCAACCATTTGTAGTACCCCTGAGCCGAAAGCTTCAGGACCCTGCACGCCACCGCGACCGGAACCCTGACAGGGGCGCCGGTCGCGGCCATTTCACGGACGAGCGGGAAGACTATTTTCCCGGCAGGTTCGCCTGCGACAGATACGCTGCCGCCCGACGCAGAACCTCGTTCTCCTGCTCGAGCAACCGGATCCGTTTGTTCGCCTCGCGCAGCTCTTTACGATCCGCGTCGTTTACCCCGGGCCGCCTACCGTCCTCGATATCGGCTCGTTTCAGCCAGTTCGATAACGTGCCCTCGGAGATCCCGAAGTCCTTCGCAATCTGCGCCGACTGGCCCTGGCCCTTCCGGGCCACCGCCACGACGTCATCACGGAACTCTTTCGGATATGCCTTTGCCATAACTGACATCCTTCCAGCGAGAATCAAATCTCACAGATCAGACGACAACCAAACTCTGGGCAGACCCTTGGCCGTGATCAGCTGATTCCAGCGTTTCCGAAAGTGGCCCCCACGTGCTTGGTCAGGTACCGGTTTCGCCGATGGATAGGTGATTTCGAATATCGGTCGCAGCGTCACGCAGGGGCGGGATCGATGCCCAAGTTTTAGCGCGGCGCATCTGTTGGTCTGCGCGTAGACGAGGTACTGAACTGCCGGTGAGCAGTGTCGATTTAGATTCTCGTCGCGCTTCCACCTCACCGACTTGGCTATAAGGATTAACCCCTACCTGCACACTTCAGAGGCAGGCGAGTCAAGGTCCGTTTCCCCGCAGCAAGTTTGCGATGAGGTGAGGAAAAGCAGGATTCCAAAGCCCGCGATAGAGCTTCCGCAGAAGTCCCAATGACGATCCTTAGGTCTAATTGCCCCTTGGCGAAGAGGCGAACGGGGTGCGTGAAGTTCTTGTAGCGAATGTCGAGTTGCATGCCTTGACGCTGCACCAGCATTCCGGAAGCGTGCTGCTCGGCGAGTCTGGCAGCCCGCCGAGTATCACGACGTCAAAGACCAATTGTCCGGTGAGCTGCGTACTGTTCGGAACATCTTGCTCGGTGCCGAGTTCGCGATCGCTTGACACTTCCGGCAAGGTGCTTGACTCCCCGACCCTGATCGCGTGCGAAAGGAAGTCCTCATCATGACCGGTTTAACCTCCCCCCGCTGGCGTCGCCTTGGCCTGGCCCTCGCCACTGGTAGTGCCGCCGCTCTCGCTCTGACAGCAGGGTTCGCCGGACCCGCCCAGGCTGCTCCGACCCACCAGTCGGCTCCGACCCAGACCTACCACGTCGCCCTGGACACGCTGAACCACTCAGGCGCCTCCGGGGTAGCCAACCTTGCCCTGCGTGGGGACCAGCTCACGGTGATCATCAACTCCCGAGGCCTGACCCCCGGCCAGCCGCACGCACAACACCTGCACTACTCGCTGAATGCTGCCCACACTTGCCCGCCGCTGTCGGCTGACACCAACGGTGATGGTGTCATCTCGCTTGCCGAGGGGGTGCCGTATTACGGCGGCGTGGATATCTCGCTGACCACCAGCGGCGACTCTTTGCCGAGTAGCGCGCTGGCGCTAAACCGGATGCCGGTGGCGAAGGCCAACGGCACCCTGCATTACAAGCGGACCTTCACGGTGACTCCAGCCCAGGCTGCGCACATCACCGACTTCGTTATCGTCCAGCACGGCATAACAGAAAACAACGGCTACCAGGCCACCCTGCCGACCGACTGCGGCGCTGTGAACTGAGCGGCACACCGCAGCCAGCGGCCGGTCAGGATGGCGGAAAAACCCTGACCGGCCGACCAGCCGGCATCCCAGCACAGAGTTCCGCATCCCAAGTCCTGGCCCACCGCGACACAAGCAGCCACCACCCACACCAACCCCAACCGCACGGATTCGAGTTACGGGCAGCGGCGAGAGACGCAGACGACAGTGCGC
>JBKJLH010000023.1:0-9172 GCA_046597035.1 Lacisediminihabitans sp. | reverse complement strand
GGCGACGACGGCACCACAATCGGCGACGACGGCACCACAATCGGCGACGACGGCACCACAATCGGCGCGGGGACCGGACCGCCCGGCAAGGCTATCGGCGCCTGGCCAGGCGCCGTTCCCGCTGGCACACCCGGTCCTGGGGGCACTCTCAGGGCCGGCGATTGCGCGGGGTTTGAATCCGGGGTAGCGGACGCTTTATAACTCACCGATCCATCTGCCGCCTTGGAACTGTCGAGCGTTCGTGCACCCGGCGGCGCAACCACAACGATATTTCCGCCCGCGGCACGCTCAGACAGGAGGGATCCGGCGAATTCTGCCGGTCGGTAATTCAGAGGAACGGTGAGCGCTGCCACACCCCGGACAGTGGTGGACTGGGATGCTGCAGGCGCAGCGAATGCGGCGACGGCGGTGCCACTGAGCGCGGCGACCGCGCTCGTCACGCATACAGCGACCAGGAGAAGCGGATGTTTCACTCGCTAAGTTTGGCCCACGTGCGCACACGCGGGCGAAAAATAAGAGAACTCTCACGCAGTATTGAAAAAAGTAGTGGAAAAAATATCGCGAGTCGGGCTAACCCGTCCGACCAATTTGCCGAATATTAGGAATGACCTCTGTTGCACGGCACCAAACTTTTCGATGCCGTGATCACCCTGCTGGGGGAATGTGTTGCCGACCGGAGGTACGCCACCCGTGAGCTATATCCTGATCGCCGAAGATGAGTCACGAATCTCCGACTTTCTTGAACGGGGCCTTACCGCGGAAGGCTACTCGTGCACCGTTCGCGCAGATGGTGCCGAAGCTCTCGCCGAAGCCCAAACTGGCGCATATTCGCTAGTACTTTTGGACATCGGTTTGCCTTCTCTCGATGGATTCGAGGTGCTACGCCGCTTTCGACTGACAGACGCGACCACCCCGGTGATTATGCTCACCGCCCACCATTCGGTGCACGACACGGTGTTGAGTCTCGACAGCGGAGCAAACGACTTTCTCGCGAAGCCATTCAAATTCGAAGAACTCCTGGCGCGAGTCCGGGTTCGGTTGAGAGATACGCCCCAGGGCGGCACCATGCCACTTCGACGCGGTTCGCTCAGCCTCGACCTGAAAACGCGACGCGCCCAGGTGGGCGAGCTGAGTATAGATCTCTCCGCCCGGGAGTTCGCTCTCGCGGAGGAGTTCCTCACACACCCCGACGAGGTGCTCAGCCGTGAGCAGATTCTCAGCCGGGTCTGGGGATACGACTTCGACCCCGGATCGAACGTCGTCGAAGTGTACGTAGGGTACCTGCGCGCCAAATTCGGCGCAGAAAGCATCGAAACTGTGCGCGGAATGGGCTACCGTCTTCGCTGACCGCCGCTCCCACGGAGCTGGCATCGGATAGTGCCCGTGACCCGGTCTTCGAGGCTATCCTGCTGATCGGCGGGTTCACCCTATTCCCCGGAACGTTGGTGGCGGTGGGGCGATCACACCCACCGCAAAAGAAGTCGGCCAGACCCTCGGCATCACGATGGCCTCGAGCTTCGTACCTTACCTACGCCGTCACCCTTGTTGTCGGCGACCCGCACTCCTTCATCGTGCAAATCTCCACTTACGTCCCGTACTCCGAATCAGTGACAGCAATGATCCGCAACGGGTTCGATCCCCTCAGCCCCCTCGAATCGGTCATCATCATGGTCGAGCTATTCGCATTTGGAATCATCGTTCTTTGCGTTGCGGTGAGGCTGTTTCGATACGGGTCGATCGAATACTTGGTCAGAAGGGCATTTATCAGTGGGGGCTTCAGCAAATCTTGGAATCCCCGTAATCGATGGGCACATTTGTTGAACGCCGAAGTGGATTCCAGGCTAAGACGTCAATAATTCCAGCGGTCGTAAATGTCGGCCGAAATTGGGGCTAACACCGCGGGAACCATTCGCCAGTAGCTCCATCACCGAGAAGGATTGGGCGCGATGAAAGCCAGGGCGATTCAGTGCGCGGCCGTGGGTCCGCGATCCCTGAGATTGGGCGTGTTAGGCGGGAAGGGCAGAAATGACAACGGCCGAGGGTGCGATCTAAGTGCGGAGCCCAAGGTTCTGAAATTCCGGTGAATACTGCCGTCGTAAACCCCAACGAGGTAACGGCATTCAAATAGTTCAAGAAGGAGCGCAAGCGACCGGGCCTGCTCCGGAAGCGGTGCCCGCAAGCCGTACGGCGGATTCAAGCGGGCGCAGCTCAGCGCCCAACAATGTAGGCCCTCACGATCGTCAGAGCTGCAGGTGCAGACGTAGCGCGTCGTCAAGCTGCACCATGACTTCCGCAGGAGCCAGGCCGAGGATCGCACCCATCCGCTCGACGTCAATCGAGCGGACCTGCTCGGCCTGCGCTTTGGAGTCCTGAGGGAGCCCGGTCAAATCGGCGGGCAGTAGGGCTTGGAAAGGGAAGATTCGGTCAGTATTGCTGGTGACCGGCACGACGGTGACCACGCCGCGGCCACGCTGAGCTGCAATCGAGTTCGCACGATTGTTGCTGACGATCACAGCCGGACGTCGTTTATCGGCTTCGCTTCCCCGCACTGGATTCAAATCCACGAGTCGGATCTCACCGCGAAGCATCTGTGATCCCGTCAGTTGCAGTCACGCTCCACGCCGCGTGATCACCTGACGCCTCCCACTCTTTCCAAGCGGCCTCGTAGTCCTGCTCGAGTTTGGGGAGGCGCAGCATGCGCACCGCATGATGGACTGCGGCCGATCGGGAGGGAAGACCTGCAGTGCGGGCAAACTCATCGAGGACGGCCACATCCGCATCGGGTAGGCTGATACTGATTTTCATACCGGAATACTACCGCAGTGCCACCACAGTGTCACAAAGCTAAGACTCATACTGCTAGCCAATTGTCGGCCCAGGAGTGGGACGATCACCGGGCTACATTTGCGGGTGTCGCAATTCAAGGCGCTCGACGACTTCGATGGGTGCCCGCAGCGGAACCTCGCATCGCCGCCCATTGGGACTGAACCATTTCGCGAACGTCGTGGGTTGCCCGCCAGCCCAAAGCCGCACGAAGTGCGGTGGCGTCAGCTACCATCATCGGCACGTCACCTTGGCGTTGCGCTCGATATTGGGCGGGTTCGCTTGATCCCGTGACCTGGCAGACGGTTTCCGCCAACTCCCTGACCGATGTGCCGTGGCCAGTGCCGACATTAAAAATGGTGAAACCAGGAGGGAGGCGGGTGAGGACGGCACCATGGGCGGCAGCAAGATCCGAGACGTGAATGTAGTCGCGCACGCACGTTCCGTCTGGTGTCGGGTGATCGTTCCCGAAGATGATGGGGGGCCTACCGGCAAGAACCCTTTCGAGCATGGACGGGATGACATTGGTTCCATGGAACTCCGCGAGCTTCACGTTTGCTGTGCCAGCGACGTTGAAGTAGCGCAAAGCCGTCGCGTTCAATCCCCAGTTGCCGCAGGCACGGGAGATAAGCTCCTCTGCACGCCATTTTGACAGCCCGTACGGAGATGCTGGAGCACAAGGATCACTTTCGACCACGTATCCGGTCGGGTTCTGCGAGTAGACGGCTGCGGTCGAGGAGAAGACAAGATTTGTCACGTCGACGCGTTTCATCGCTTCGAGAAGGTGGGCGGTGCCCTGCGTGTTCGTCTGCTTGAATGCATCCGGCCTATCGAATGATGCGGCGACATCCTTGAGACCGGCCAAATGGATGACGCCGGTGACGGCGTAGCGGTGGAACGCGGTTTCTAGATTCTTCACACTTCCCGGATCCGCGATGTCGACAGTGATAGCTCGGCGTCCGACGACGCGGCGTCGTGAACCGCTTGACCAGTTGTCGGCGATGACCACCTGGAGCCCAAGATTTTCAAGTGTCCGGCAGACGTGGGAGCCGATGTAGCCGCCGCCGCCGACGATCGCGATCGTTTCTGCCTTTCCGTCAGCCATGGAGGGAATCGTCCTTCCGGTCGACTCTTCCGGTCCGTGGGAGGGCGACAAATGCGGACACGCCCTGACGAGGCGAGGAAACCAGCTCGATCTGGCCGCCGGCTCCGTTGACGAGGCTGCGTGCGAGGGAGAGTCCGAGGCCTGTGCCGACGATGTTTTCCCCTTCGGCTCCGGATGCTCGGCAGAAGCGTTCAAAGACGTGCGCGGGAACTTCCTCAGGCATTCCTCCGCCAACGTCGCTGATCTCGACGACGGCCTGGCCGTCAGTCGACGTGGACGGTACCGTGACCGTTTCTCCCTCCAGGGAATACTTGAGCTCATTGCTGATCAGGTTCGTCAGGATCGGTGACAGGTCAAGTACAGACACGGAGACCGTGGTCGCATCCACGTGTGCCCCCAATCGCAGTGTGGGCTTGGTCTGGCCGACCATTGGGGCCAGGCTCTCGATGACCTCAGAAATCGTCGCAGCAAGGTCGGCCCCACCGTTCCGGAGTGGAGCTTTAGTGCGCGTCCCGAGAAGGAGGATGTCTTGGACGTTGTCTGCGAGAAGTTTCGCGTTTCGGTGGATCGTGGTGGCAGATTTGGCACCCGACGGCGCAAGGTCGTCCATGTCGGTCAAGACCTCAGCAAATCCGAGGATGCTTGTGAGGGGGGTTCGGAGTTCGTAACTTGCGGAGGTAACGTCTTCTTCCTTGGTGCGGTGGAGTTCCGTGAGGTTGGCGATGGCCCGTTGCTCACGTTCCAGGGCGGCGACAGTGCACCCGGCTAGACCTCCAATCACGATGGCCCCCCGAGGCAACGGCAAGGATCGGGAGGTGACCACCCCGACCACCACCACTTCTCCCACATTGGCCACTCCAAGGCAGATCGAGAAGACCGGGGGCCGCACAGCCACTAGATTCGACAGTGCTGTTGAGGCGATGAGCAAGGCATATACGTACACCTGCTCGACGATGCGCACCCTAAAAAGAAGTGAACTGGCTCCTGCCCCCGGCCACCACGCGGCGACCTGAGAACCGGGAGGAGCGAGGGCGACGGCGGCCCAGCCCCAAACAAAAATATGAAAGTGGTGAGGGCCCGACGAGACGGAGCACACCTGAACGGGCATCCGTCGTACTGGCGTATTCATCAACACGGTCATAGGTGGACGCTTCTCCCAGATATGCATACTACGTTAGGGGAGCCGGGAAGTAACTCGGTTCAACCGGGGGGATGAGGCGTCCATGGCGTCCATATTGGTCGTCGAAGACAACGAAGACATTCGCGCGCTTATCGAACACCGTCTTCGGCAGGCAAATCACGAAGTCACCAGCGAAGCCGATGGTGAAGCCGGTCTGGCCGCAGCACACGAACTGCATCCCGATCTCATCGTCCTCGACTGGATGATGCCTCGACGCAACGGGCTCGAGGTGTGCGTCGAACTACGTACCGACGATACCTTCAGCGGGACCAAGATCCTGATGCTCACCGCACGCGGCCAAGAGCTCGACATCGAGAGAGCCCTAACCGCAGGTGCTGACGACTACATTGTCAAACCGTTTTCCCCCCGCGAACTACTCGCGCGCATCACCGCTTTGCTGTCTCGCTGATCGACGATGACGCTCACATCCGCGCTGCTCCTCATGCTGTCGTCCTTCGCCGTCTGCGTTTTCCTGGCCGTGTTGGTGATCGTGAGCCGTCTCGTTCGAAACGCACGAGATGCTACAGCGGAGAAGCAAAGGGTCCGCCTGCGCCCCTTTGTCCTCCATATTCTCGACGAGCAGCCACCCACCATCGTCTCGCGGCGCGAACGCAGAGCTCTCGCGGCAATCGTGTCTGAATACTCCGGTCATGTTCGCGGCGGTGACCGTGAACTGCTCGTCCGCTGGCTCGAGTCGATCGGATTCGACCTCGACTGCATAGTGCGGATGCGCTCCCCTCTTCCGTTCCGCAGAGCGCACGCTTTGCGGCTCTTCGCCCCTCTCGCCGGATCCCATGTCGCTGTGATGACAACGATGATCGCTGATAGAAATCCAGGGGTCAGGATGCTCGCCGCACAGATCGCAGGACTGTCCGGCAACGACGCATTCGTACCGCTGCTCTTAAATTCGATCGTCTCCTCGCGGCACAAGATCCCCGTCGGCACTGTCTCCATGGCGGTCCTCCGCACTGCGCCAGCAAACGCAACACCCTTCGCCTCAGCGCTCCGATCCAGTGATTCGAACAGCCGTTCGTTGGCGATCGAACTCGCCGGCCGCCTCACCCTCGCCGACGCACGGGTACCCATCGAAGACGGACTTCGTACATCGGATGAGCGCGTACGGGCCGCGTCGTTGGGCGCACTCGAACGGATCGGATCCCCACTCTCCCAGCAAGCCCTTCAAAACTTTTCCGCACGATCCGACAAGGAGCTCGCCCTACTCGTTCGAGCTCAAGAATCTGTGGGCGGGCTATGACCCCGATCAGCCTCGTCAGTACGGCCGCGACCGTTCTGACCTATGCCTTCATCGTCTACTACGGTCTGTACAACCTCACCTATCTGTTGATCCTCATCCGCGCCGGAGTCGAGATATCCCGTGAGGTGCTGTGGCCCACATCCACCAATCTCGCTGAGACCTTCGCGAATCCGTTGACTCCAGGGATTTCGGTCGTCGTTCCCGCGCACAACGAAGAGGCGGGAATCGTGGACGCCGTCCACGCACTTCTCGACCTCCGCTACCCCCTCGTCCGAATCATCGTCGTGGACGACGGCTCCACAGACCGAACCTTCCAGCGACTTCAGGAAGAGTTCGGTCTTCGCCGCTACGCCACCGCTCTCCCATCCGCCCCGCTTCACGAAGGCGAGATTACTGAGCAATGGGAAACCGCGTCAAAAGACCTCACCGTGCTTCGAAAGAAGAGCGTCGGGCGACGAGCCGACGCAGTCAATGCTGGGCTGCGCGCGGCCGACCAAGACTTGGTGTGCATGATCGACGCCGACTCGATTCTCGAACGTGATGCCCTTCTCCACGTCGCCTCCGCCTTCATCGCCGACCCCCGCGTAATCGGCGCCGGCGGAGTCGTCCGACCTGCCAATGGCGTCAGCGTCTCCCGTGGAGCCGTGAGTCGCATTCGTATGCCCGCCGGATGGCTGGAACGCATCCAGGTGCTGGAATACCTTCGTGCCTTCCTCATCGGGCGAACTGGGTGGTCCTCCGTCAACGGTCTCCTGATCATCTCGGGTGCGTTCGGTTTATTCCGCCGCGACGCCGTCCTCGAAGTCGGGGGGTTGGACACACACTCCCTCGCCGAAGACGCCGACCTCGTCGTGGCCCTGACGAAAGCGGCACGCGACGCCGGGAGAAGCTACCGGATGGCATTCGTGGCGGAGCCCGTCTGCTGGACGGAAACGCCGCGAACGATGAAGGTCCTTGCAATGCAACGACGCCGATGGTCCCAGGGGCTCGGCGAGCTTCTCGGTAAATACCGACGCATGATTCTCAATCCCCGCTATGGGGTTCTCGGGATGGTCACTCTGCCCTACTTCTTACTGTTCGAATACGTAGGCCCCGTCTTCGGCGCAGCGGGATTCCTGTTGGCACTTGCTTCTACTCTCGTTGGACTGATCCCCGGGACCCTGTTTGTTTTGGCTCTGTTCTTCTCCCTCGGCCTCTCGCTCATCATGTCGCTTCTCGCCGTCTTGATCGAAGAGAACGCCTACCACCGCTATTCCCGACTCCGCGACGTGCTCGTCCTGCTGGTCACGACTGTCGTCGAGATGCTTGGATTCCACCTCGTCCACAGCCTGTGGCGACTCCAAGGCCTCTACCGGGCCACCTTCCGTCGACCCAGCGAATGGGGTCAGATGCAGCGCACCGGATTCCAACAGGTCGAATGATGGGCGCCACCCACGGCGGAAGGTCGGACGGGACTCGAAGGTCCGTCAAGGGAATGCTCTGCCAACAGAAGGAGCTCGCGCTTCACGGTCGTTCAATCGACATGGGAGCACTGTAAGAAGTGTCCTGGCCTGCCGGCTCCCAACCCTGACAGGTAGGGCCTTCGGCGCACAGAGGGCCAGGTTCAGCCCGATCCTCTTATGCTCTGGAACGGGCCTGCTTGTGCCGTGCGCATCGGCGCGAGACTTCCCGATATCGTGGCGGAATGGTTCGAGTTAGCCCAATGGTCCGACCGGCAACGCCAGACGACCTCGATGCCGTCTGGTCATTGGTCCGCGCCTTCGCTACGTCGTTTCACCCCGCGCGGGAACCATTCGAGGCGTCTTTCGTGTTGCTCTCACGCGAGAAGGATGCGTTACTGATCGTTGCCGAGGCTGAGGGAGAGACGATCATCGGATATTTATTGGCGCATTGCCACGGGACCTTGCTCGCCAACGGGCCCGTGGCCTGGGTTGAGGAGGTCATGGTTGATGGACAGTGGCGCCGCCATGGTGTGGGCGAGGCGCTAATGCTTGCGGCAGAAGCCTGGGCCCGGCGAGAGGGTGCCGCGTATGTCGCACTAGCAAGCCGTCGAGCCGGAGCGTTCTACACGGCGTTGAATTATGAAGACTCCGCTACCTTCTTTAAAAAGACTCTGATTAACGGCGGGAGCTGACCGACGTTCGAGGGCAGGACGCGTCAGGGATTGCGGCAAGCGCGCGAGTCTGCGGACCCGACCGCAAGCTGAACGGCGGGGTCAGCCGGTCGGCTCTCACCGAGGCCAACGTTAACAAGGAAGCCGTCCTCAAACGCATCGACAATCGCGGCCAATACCGCATGATCCCCAAAGGCCCCCGACGCCAACGGCCACCAACGGTTCAGCTACCCCAACGTCACCCGACAGTCAAAAACATCAACCGGTGAAACACATCCAAACCCTGCCTTACCTGAGCCAAGAATGGCGCAGCACCTACGGAATGCGAAACCTCGTCGAGTCATCAAATAACTTACTCAAACTCCCCACTGCCGAAGACATGGCCAACGCCGGCAACCTTACGGACGAGGATTCACGCTCAACTACCTGGCCATGGCGAGGGCCGTCGTCTCATCCAACCTGAATCGCATCGTGACCTTCTTCACAACCGAAGCCAAGCGAGCAAGCAAAGACCAAGTGCTGCATCGGGCCCGACGCTGAAAGAACGAACACGGCATCCCGCTCTCGCCCAGCCGAGAATTGGCTGCAGTTGGCCCGTCGGCCTGAGCCCAGCGAAACACCAACGAACAAATTCCCCGATTCCCGATAGCTTCAGCCTGCCAAATAGCGGGGCTTCTCGTCGTTAGCGAAGAAACC
>JBKJLH010000015.1:0-7135 GCA_046597035.1 Lacisediminihabitans sp. | reverse complement strand
CCGTCCGCATGTCGTGTGGCTCGCTGCGGGATCAGCAAGCGCCGCAGTGACCGGTGGATTATTGGCAGCGCTCTACATCACATCGGCTATCGGCTGGTCACTGGAAGGCAGATCACCTGGCTCGGAGTGGCTCGGTATCGTCATGGGTGTTGTTGTCGGCGGGATCGTCGGTGGGATCGGGTTCGGTATTCAGCATCGGGCGTCGATTCCGCGGATCGGCGCACCGCTGATCGCTGTGGCGCTACTGGTGCTGTTGGGGATCATTGTGTGGGTGGTGCTCATACCGTTCGACCCGAACGGAAGTCTCCGATACGGGGTGGCTGTGATAGCGCCACTCGTCACGATCGCCACCGTCCTCGCGACCGCAATCGTCGCACTGACCAACTCGGCGCTGTGGCTGCGCGTTGGCGGTGTCGCCAGCGCGCTCGTCGCGGCTTCGTTGGTGATTGGCTTACTAGCAGGCGCGTAGGCCCCGTTGACTCCATGTGCCGGTCATCGTCCCACTACCGGGCACCCTTCACGGTCGAAATCTGGTCTCGATCGCGGTTTCGTAAGGTCCTGAAATTATCGGTAGATCTCGCGACGGTGGCCAGCATCGACGATGATTACCGTCAATACTGCGTCCTCAATCCGGTATAGGAGACGATAGTCACCGCTGCGGACGCGCCATTCAGGGCGTGCGGTGAGTTTCTTTGCCGCCGGTGGCCGAGGGTCATCCTCGAGGAGTTCTATTATGGCTTGCACGCGACGCTTCGCTTCCGGAGGAAGCTTGCGGATCGCTCGGGCCGCGACGGGAAGAATCTGAACCGCATACGTCACGTCAGGCCAAGGTCGCGTTTCACGTCCTCCCACGGAATTGGTGTCTCCCCAAGTCGTCCAGTTTCTTCCCATGCGGCATCGACCGCACGGATGTCGGCGAGTTCGTCGGCGTCCTCGAGCAGCTGGCTCAACTGATCGGCGTCGATGATCGCCGCGACCGGGCGGTTCCTGCGAGTCAAATACACTGGCCCACGCCGTGCTGTATCGATGATCGACGCGAGACGTCCGCGCGCATCTGTGATTGCAATCTCAGTCATTCCATCACTATAGGGCAGAACGTACGTACTGCGCAGTATTTGCACCGGTGGCCGTTCCCCATACGGGCGGCCGAACCGGACGAAAAGTGGGCCAGAGTGGGCTCACACGATGGCTCGAAATACCGTCCGGTGATGGTCCCGTATGCGGGCTTCTGGTAATGATGGAATGTAAGCCGTGACCACAGTGTGACGAGCACCTGAAATGGCGGTGGTAGAGGACTCAGGGGATGCCTAGCCAAGTTTTGAAGCGTTCCCAATGAAAATGGGCCACGATCCAGACCGCACACCTCAGTGACAGTTACGCAGAGTTTGTCTTCGTTCTGGCTCGCTCCTTGTGTTCATTGGTCACACAACTCGACCCCTGGACGCGACTGTCGCTTTTACATCAAATCTGTATCGCGGATCGTCCGGGTTGCGGTCGCCGACGTCGAGGGCTTGTAGCCGTTGCTGTGAGCGTCGTCGGACCGGAATACGAGCGCCTACCCTGCCTGAGTGTGCTTAGTGCGTCGGTGCGCCCAGCTGTGGGCAACGCGATCCGAGGTACCGGGTACGTGCGAGTATGAGCGACGTGACGGTTGTGGAGTCGGATGACATTGTCGCGGCGGTATCGGAAATGTTGCGTCGCACGATTACGCTGATTCGACCGTTGTCTGGCGGACAGCATGCGACGACGCTTTTGGTCGCAGACTCGACCGCCGAGTACGTCATCAGAGTGTTTCCGTCTTCGGATGATGCAGTCGTGCACGAGCCGCAGATCCTCGATCGAGTCGCCGCTCTGGGCGATCTTGTACCGCGGCTCGTCGCGACGGGTCAGTTCCGCGAATATCCGTTCATTGTCACCTCGGTGGTAGCTGGCGGTCCGCCCCCGCCCGGCTTGCCGCTGCGGAGTATCGCCGCGCAAATGGCTGCGGTATTGGCGCAGATACACCAACTCGACAGTGTCGGACTCCGAACCCTGTCGTGGGAGACCCCGCGTGGTGACAACACGATAGACACTTACGCGCGCACAGCGTGGCAGCAACTTGACCTGGTCGACCAGGTCCTCACCCACTATGACTTCTGGTGCGGAAATGCTCTCTGGGACGGTGGCACGCTCGCCGGTGTCGTCGATTGGTCGGGTGCTCGCAGCGCCCCACGCGGGTTGGATGTGTCATGGTGCCGCCTCGACCTCGTGCTCCTCGGCTCCATCGATGCAGCAGACTACTTTCTCACTGAATACGAGCGCGAATCGAGACGCCCCCTTCCCGACATCCATACTTGGGATCTGATGGCTGCCGCACGATCGGCCTCTCGTGTCGAATCCTGGGCCCCAAATTATCTCGGCATCGGAATTAGCGACCTCACGCCGCACACTCTCCGCTTGCGTATGGACGACTGGACCTCCTTTCTCTGCGTCAGCTGAACCTGCGCGCTCGACATACGCTCAGAAGCCCGCCGGCGGGATGATGAGATCGATCCTCGGACTATCCGATCCGATCCGCGACAGCTACTTGTGCGGGCGACCGGCTGAACCCGCCGTTCCCCTGCGGACGCCGCGCTTTGGCTTGGCAGCTAACTACAGTCGTGGGTATGACTTTCGCAAATGTAGGAACTCTGGGTGCCGTTTCGGGGAAGCGTGATGAGTTGATTGCACTTCTGACTGCACGGAACGCTGCTCTTCAGCCTGTCGGGTGCTTGGCGTATGAAGTGGGAGTCAACGGCAACTAACCAGACACTGTTTTCGTGATGGAGCTGTGGGAGAGCGAGAAAGCGCATCAGTCTTCGGTCGAACTTCCCGGAGTGCAAGCTGCGATTGCCGCGGCCATGCCGCTTCTGTCCGGCCGCAATAGCGGGTTTGGCTTCGACGTGGTCGGTTCTCCGCTCCGAGACTGAGGTGAGAATATTCGTCACTCACAGGACGATCCGCAGAAGCTCATGATCTTCGATTCGCCCCGCTGAATGTTCCGCCTGCGGGTACCGATGAAAGCCGAAAATCGCCTCTACTTCCGACGTCGGGAGCACGGTGGAATGCGGCCCGCAGATGGTCCGGCTTCCGTGCATGGATGAGCCGTCTGATTTGGCAGCGAACTCCGGCTCTTCCTACTGAGGCCGCCAGCTGAACGCCTAGGCTCCCAATGTGACGGTCGATCTCAACTCACCCCTCTCAGGGCCCCGCGGCCGCCGGTTCCTCTTTGGGTTTGCTTTGCTGGATCAGACGCCGGATAGTCCCAGCGCCACGCTTTGGGGACTCTCCTTCTCTGCGGCTCCTCGGCTCGAAACCGCCCGTGGGCAGGGTGGTGTTCTCCTCGGCCCAGGCGCGAACGAGCCACTTCCGGACCCTTCCGTCGAAGACGTTTCCGCTGCGTTGAATGACGTACCCCTCGCCGTAGTCTCCAATTGGAGCGTCATTGATTCCTTGGTAGCTGCCGTCGACAGTGCCCGCTACTGGCAAGAGCCGGATGGAACCGACGAACTACTGACCATGCCGGGCATGCGTCAAGCATTGGAGCGTGTTGGAGAACACCTCGCGCACAGTCCTGCTGTGTCCTGGTGGGGGGATATCGCAGACGAGCAGCGGCGAGTGCGGTTCGCCGACCCCAGCGACGCAGGTGTGTCACGCCCTCCCGCGTTCGAAGCTTTGCAGCTCTGGCAAACCGATGTAATCGAAGGCGAAGAACGCGCTTTCCGTGAACGGCCAGCCGATCCGACGGCTCGATGGAGCGGAAATTGGTGGTCCAAACCGGCTTGGTCGTTGACGACATCCACTCGCGAGCTGCCGGCTCTAGGGCCGCTCGGGCTGTGGCTCGTCGAAGACTCCTTCGGCTGGCAAGACGCGAGTGTGGAGACGCTCGAGATCGCCGCAGAGATGCGGATCTTCGAGATCAGAAGTGCCAAGGCATGGGCGGACCTGTGCCGTAGCTACCCTCTCGACGTCACGGCGAGTCGGCGACATGACTGGTACCGGGCGACAGGCAGGAATGGGCAGTGGCTGATCCCCGACTGGTCGCTAGTGGCCGCGGACTTTGATGCCGTGCATCTGCAGATTGGAACGTATCTCTCCTCCGTGGGAATCCCCATACCCGTTGAGGAAAACGCCTGCAGTATGATCGCAGGCTGGGACCCAGACGAGACCTACTGGCTGACAGACGTTCCAGTCCGCCCTGGATCACAGTCACAATGGCACCGTGACGAAGACTCAGCGCGCTGGAACAGACTCCGCAAACGGTAGAGGTTCGCCAAATGACACAGCTGCCCTCGGTGGCGTTGAGGCAGAGAGCTATCAGAGAAGTTTCGTCTCTTGGATTACTTGATGCGGCAGATGACCTCGCCGTGGAGGATGGAGAACCATCCGTCGTCGTCGGCTGACCAGTGGTTCCAGGCCTGGCTGATTCGCTTCAGATCTCCCGTCGTCGCCTGACCTGAATCAACGAGTTGGCGAGCGATCGCGGAGTTGAGGATGCGGTCGGCCCACATCCCACCCCAATAGGCGCGGTCGGTCGGCGTGGCAAAGCACCAGGTACTGGAGGTGGCGGTGACATCGGCCAGCCCGGCAGAGTGCGCCCAAGACAGCAAGCGTCGTCCTGCATCGGGTTCCCCGCCGTTGGCACCTGCCGCTGTCCGGTAGAGGTCGAGCCATTCCTCGAGTTCCGGTATTAGTGGCCACCAGCAGAATCCGCTGTAGTCACTATCCCGCACAGCAACAATGCCACCGGGCTTGGTCACCCGCGCCATTTCGCGTAACGCTTGAACCGGGTCAGCGATGTGCTGAAGCACCTGATGGGCGTGCGTGACATCGAATGTGTCGTTGGCGAACTGGAGCGCGTGGACATCGGCGACCTGGAAGTCGATATTGGCAACTCCGCGCTCGGTAGCCGTCGTCCGGGCGAGTTCCAGTTCGGCAGTCCCGATCTCGGTTGCCGTCACCTCGGTGACGAGCCCAGCGAAGTCCGCGGTGATCGTTCCGGCGCCGGCGCCGACGTCGAGCAGCGTGTCTTCACGGCGTAGCTTCGGCAGTAAGTAGGCGGCCGAGTTCTCCGCGGTGCGCCAGCGGTGCGACCGCAGCACTGATTCGTGATACCCATGGGTGTACACCGTCACGAGGATTCCTTTGAGTCGTTGATCGCTTCCGCCTCGATTCTCACGCGGTGAAACGCGCGCGTGGAAGACCGTAATGTTCCTAGGAACCCCGCACCCACCTTGATGGGCAGCAATCCGAATGAGGAGGTTCGATGTCACACGAACTCGGCGTCTTCCTTCGCACGCGAAGAGCCGACGCACATCTGGAGCCTTCGGTACGAGGCGAGAACCAGCGGCGACGGGTTACGGGGCTCCGGCGGGAAGAAGTCGCCGCGGCCGCAGGGATCAGTGTCGATTACTACACCCGCATCGAACAGGGCCGCGAGACTCATCCCAGCGACTCCGTGATGGACGCGCTCGGCCGAGCCCTCCGCCTGGAACCGGATGCTCTCGACCATCTTTATAGGCTGCGCGACGCACCAACGGATCCAGGCCGGACCACAGGCACCCAAAAAGTTGAGACCATCGATCGGATGGCAGCTCTCGTAGACGCTGTTAGTCCCAACCCGGCCTACGTCCTGGACCGACTCAGTAATGTCATCGCCGCAAACGAAGAGGGACTCGCCCTGTTCGATGGGTTCGCCGAGCTTGAGCCCGAAAAACGCAATACTTGCCGGTATCTGCTGACAGACCTCCGCGCACGTCAGATCTTCCTCGAATGGGAAGAGCTCGCGCGCGGTGCCGTCGCTCACCTTCGGGCCGCGAACGCTAACAAACTAGAAGATCCCGACCTGCTCGACCTCGTCAGTGAGTTGCGAGCGAAAAGTCCACAATTCGACGAGTGCTGGAACGGACACCTCGTTCAACGCCGACGCGCCTCAACCCTGCACATCCGCACCAGAGACGGTCAGACCCTCACACGTCGCTATGAAATCCTCCATCTTCCCGATGAAGAACTCCGCATGACCATCTGGCTACCGGATGCTGAGTCAGTTGCGGGAGGTCCCGCAGTACCGGACAAACACCCAGTCCGGCCACAATAAAACCTCCGTGCTCTGGCACACGCGGAAGTGGACCCCGTCGCAGTGGGGCGTCCCGTTCGCCGCTCCGCTAGAACTCGATAGTTTCGTAGTGCTCAACGACGGGAAACGGGCTGTAGAAGCGGTGCAGAAGTTTGCGCCACAGCGCGTAGTTTTCTGATTGACGAAAGCCCTCGGTGTGGTCCTCGAGCGCGCGCCAGCGGACGAGCAGCAGATATATGTTGGGTGACTCGATCGATCGCGACAGGGATAGATCTTGGAATCCTGGTGAAGAGGCGATGAGCGGACGCGCCTCGCGAAATGCGGCCTCGAAATCCTCTTCATGGCCGGCAAGTACCGGCAGGAGTGCGTGTTCTGTGATCACCGCCTCAGTCTGTCAGGTGCATCGAGAGACCTCCAGCAGACCAGATTGTCGGTTTACCATCCCAGTTGTGAACGGGGCATTCTCTGTTGACGTCTTTATTGAACTACTGGTGGGTGGCCGTGGAAGGATCTTCCGATGAGTGGCAAGGGTGGACCCGCGCGCGAGACTTTCGCTGAGATTGTTGCAGCCGTTGAGGCGAAGCCGAGTGTCTTGCCGGAGGAACCAATCGTAACTCCGGGGCACTATTCGGGCGTGAACCTTTGCGACCTGGCTGGGCATCCGCTTCACCAGGTCGACGATCGCACGCTTGACACGGAAGAGATTCGCACCGCAGTTCTTGACGGGGCACGTCTGGTCTGGGATGCCTGCGGATGTGGCGGCTACTGCAACGAGCTCGAATGGCCGGAAGTAGTCCAGTTGCGGAACGAAGCTGCAAAGGCCGCCCCGCGTTTTCGAGAGAACGATCGCGCTCACGTGACGCGGCTGACGGGTGCAGGCGGCGATGTGCTTTTGGTCGTTGGTGGCCTTCGCTGGGGCGACCTGTTTCGGTAGTGCTGCCTGCGCTCGTGCGGGCTGACCATCACAGTTGAAAACGGTCTGATCAGTGCCATCAGCGAGGCTCTCCGAAATATCGGCCATTACCCCATCTGATCCGTATG
>JBKJLH010000201.1:0-3205 GCA_046597035.1 Lacisediminihabitans sp. | reverse complement strand
TGGAATGGCGTCGATCCGATTCTGAAGGAACGGATGTTCGGCCTCGCCAGCGAGGAGGGGAACCACGGCGAAGACGTCAAGGAGTACTGGTGGTACACCGACGGCACTCCGACGCATTCCTGGAATTCCTGGCGCTACCACTACCCGCAGGGACGTTTTCCCTACGAGGACCTCCTCCGGACCAACGGCGCCCGCAGCAGGCTCGAACCAGAATACGAACTTCTCGACACCGGCATCTTTGACGACTCCCGCTACTGGGTCGTCACCGTCGACTATGCCAAGGACGGGCCACACGACCTGCTCATGCAGATCACGGTCGAGAACGCGGGTGACGAGATTGCGCAACTGCGCGTCCTGCCCACCCTCTGGTTTCGTAACAACTGGGCGTGGGGGTACGAAGGGATCGCACAGCCGTTGCTGAGTGCCGATGGGGACCACATCGTGGCACGCTCGGCTAAGGCGGGGACGCTGCGTCTTGTCGGGGACGGCAACCCCGGGCTGTTGTTCTGTGACAACGAAACCAACCTCGCGCGGCTCTATGACCAGCCCGGCGGCCCCGCGTATCCCAAGGATGGCATCAACGATTTCGTCGTGAACGGATCTGCCAGCGTCAACCCCGAACAGACCGGCACCAAGGCCGCGCTCGACTACACGCTCACGGTCGCCCCGGGGGCGACATCCGTCATCCGGGTGCGGCTGACCGGTGTCGCGCCGGGGGCGACGCCGACCGCCCAGACCACCGCACCGGATGTCGGCGCCGGATTCGACAGCATCGTCACCCTGCGCCGAGCCGAAGCCGACGACTACTGGGGTTCCATCACTCCGGTCGGAACCGACGTCGACGAGGCGCACGTGCTGCGGCAGGCGATGGCGGGGCTGCTCTGGTCGAAGCAGTTCTTCCACTTCGACGTCAAACGGTGGATCGATGGCGACCCCGCGTCGCCTCCCCCGCCCGCGGGCCGGGCGCTGATCCGCAACGGTGGCTGGCGGCATCTCAACGCGCACGACGTCATACTGATGCCGGACACCTGGGAGTACCCGTGGTTCGCTGCTTGGGATCTCTCCTTCCACTGCGTGACGCTCGCCCATGTGGATCCGGAGTTCGCCAAGGCCCAGCTGATCCTCATGCTGCGCGAGTGGTACATGCACCCGAGCGGGCAACTGCCGGCCTACGAGTGGAACTTCTCCGATGTGAACCCACCCACCCACGCCTGGGCCGCGCTGCAGGTGTTCCTGATCGACGGCGGCACCGACTTCGCGTTCCTCGCCAAGGTTTTTCATAAGCTGCTGATGAACTTCACCTGGTGGACCAACAACAAGGACCACGGAGACGACAACCTGTTCGAGGGCGGCTTCATGGGGCTCGACAATATTGCGCCGCTCAACCGATCGACGCTATCGGAATCGATCGGTACCCTCGAGCAGGCGGACTCCACAGCGTGGATGGCGATGTACTCGCTCGACCTGCTGAACATCGCCCTTCGGCTCGCTGGCCAAGACGACTCCTATGAGGACGTCGCCACGAAGTTCGCCGAGCACTTCCTGCGGATCGCGGCATCGGTGAACGCCTCCGGAATGTGGGATGACGATGACGCCTACTTCTACGACGTTCTGCATCTCGCCGACGGGCGGGATGTCCCCCTGAAGGTGCGATCCCTGGTCGGACTCGTGCCGGTGGTGGCCTCTCTTGTCTACCGGGACTCGACCGTGGCGAAACTGCCGGGATTCCTCGAGCGACTCGACTGGTTCGTCGACAACAACCCGGAGTTCGCCGCCTCCCTTCACGGGCGCGGTGACGGCGACGATCGCACCAGCCTGCTCGCCCTGGTCTCCCCCGAACGCCTTCGACGCATCCTTGGCCAGGTCTTCGACGAAGAGGGACTCCTGTCACCGCACGGCATCCGGAGCATCTCCGCCTTCCATCGGAACCATCCCTTCGTGGCCGAGGTCAACGGGATTACCGCGAGCGTGGACTACGAACCGGCCGAGTCGACGACGGCGTTGTTCGGCGGCAACTCGAACTGGCGCGGACCCGTCTGGTTTCCCCTCAACGTGCTGCTTATCGAGGCGCTACGGGTTTACGACACGCATGCGCCGGGCGATATCGCAATCGAATTCCCGCTCGGCTCCGGGACTACGCTCACCCTCGACGCGGCCGCGGATGCCCTCTCCAGCCGGCTTGTCTCGCTCTTACTCCCCGGCGAAGACGGGCACCGACCCTCCGACTCCCGCTACCCGCTGCTTTCCAGTGATCCGCGGTGGAAGAACCACCTGCTTTTCTACGAATACTTCGACGGCGACACCGGCGAGGGCCTCGGCGCTTCGCACCAGACCGGCTGGACGGCCCTCGTCGCCCACCTGATTATGCGAAACACTACGTGAAGGCTGTGACGGTGGAGGATCAACAGGCAGCATCGAGTGACCAGCACGACGTCATCGTGACCGGCAGCGGTCCCGGCGGTGGAACAACAGCAACACAGCTCGCCGAGACCGACGGCATCTCGCCGGAATGGCCTATCGGCTACGACGAACTCGAGCCGTGCTACGTGCAGGCGGACCACCAGTACTGGGTGCACGGCAAGCACGGGGAAGATCCGTTCGGCGGGGCCTCGAGCCGGGAGTCCGCGTTCCCTCCGGTGAAACACGAGCCTCGGGTCCAGAAGTTGTCGGACGGACTGGAGCAGATGGGCCTGCACCCGTTCCATCTTCCGATCGATGTCAACCTGATCCAGGTTGACGCCGATGAGGCGACTCACGAATCGGCCGGCGTTCGGTGCAACCGGGTCGACGGGTGCCCATGCCTCGTGCAGGCGAAGGCGGATGCGGAGTCAGTGGCAATCCGACCGGCACTGATCTCCCACCCCAATCTGAGACTCCTGACCAACACGACCGTCACCCGGCTGCTGACGGATGCTGCGGGGCACACCGTCACGGGCGGCGTGACGCGTTCGTCCGGCGGCGAACAGACCACGTTCAGTTCAGAGATCGTGGTGCTGTCGGCCGGCTCGATCCTGTCTTCTGCGCTACTTCTCGCCTCGGCCAACGATGCGCATCCCGCCGGCCTCGCGAACGGATTCGGTGTTGTTGGGCGGCACTACATACGCCACAACAACCTCGCCCTCATCCCCTTCTCCAAGGTGTGCAACGCCACCGTGTTCCAGAAGACGCTCTCCATCAACGACTTCTATGGCCCCAGCGCTCAGTG
>JBKJLH010000150.1:0-9493 GCA_046597035.1 Lacisediminihabitans sp. | reverse complement strand
CTCGGCTTGCAAACGTAAATAGATGCCGGATCAGGAATAGACGGATTCTCTCCAAAGATCTTGTCGAATCCCGCCTTCCAATCGCGGGCGAAGAAGAGCGTGTGATGTTCGAGCTGCGGCAGATCGCCCTTCACACCCAGATAGATCAGCAGCGCGCTCGGTCCGGCTACCTTCTTATCCCAGTACTCCTGCGGGAATGTCTGTAGAGCAACCGGCAACAGCGTCGTCTCACTGTGATGGAGGTCGGCAGCGGAGATCACGATGTCGGCCACCAACGTGCGAGTCGCGCCCCCGGCATCCCGGTAGTCCACCCCGGTAACGACGGCATCGCGAGTGTTGATCGCGGTCACCGGCGAACCAGTGAGGATCGTCACGCCCTGAGCCACTGTTAGGGCCTCGATGCGCTGGATCAGCTGCGTGAGCCCTCCCATCGGATACATCACCCCGCCCTCGAGGTCGAGGTGGCTCATGAGGTGGTACATGCTCGGAGCGATATATGGCGAAGAGCCGAGGAACACCGCCGGGTATCCGAGGATCTGCTGGAGACGGGCATCCTTCACCGTGCGCCGCACCAGGGTGGCCAGCGGAGTGAGCAGTAACGAGACCAGGGTGGCCGTGCGCGAGAGTACATCGCGTCGCAGGAGAGGGCGGATGTCGGCGAAACTCGAGTAGAGGAAGCGCTTCTTGGCGATCTCGTAGACGTCGCGCGCGGAGTCGAGGTACTTCTCCATCCCGCGTCGCGATCCGGGCTCGATCCTCTCGAACAGCTGGAGATTCTCCTCGCGGCTGGCCGTAATATCGATCGGTTGGGCGACGCCCTCGAAGAGCACCCTGTAACCCGGGTCGAGGGTTACCAGTTGCAGTTGCTCCTCCGCAGTCGTTCCGAGCAGCCGGAAGAAGTGATCGAATACCTCCGGCATGAGGTACCAGCTCGGGCCGAGGTCAAAGCGGAAGCCGTCACGCTCCCAGGAACCGGCGCGGCCGCCGACCTCAGGTCGCCCCTCGAGGAGGGTCACCTCGTGTCCGTCTTTTGCCAGGAGGGCGGCGGACGCGAGTCCGGCAATTCCGCCGCCGATGACGACAATGCTGCTCATGATGCTGCTTTCGGTGTGTTGGTGGTGGAGAGGAGTGTCGTTCGAGGATTGCGGCCTGCCATCGCACCGGCGGCGATGCGCAGCTTCACCGGGTTGGGCACCCGCACGCGGGTCGTCACGAGCCGGTCGGCCGGAGTCGCTCGCAGTCGCACAGCAAGCTCAGTGAAGAGTCCCTGCGCCAGGGCGACCGCACGCCGTGAGGTGGCCGGAAGCAGAGCAACGACTGCAGCGGATTCGCAGAGGTCGGAGTCGATGTCATCGAGCAGCCGGGTTTTGTCCGCCTCACTGAACGACTCGACCCGAACGTCGGGAAAATAGCTGCGCCCGAGGGTCTCGAAGTCGGCCGACAGGTCGCGTAGGAAGTTGACCTTCTGGAACGCCGCGCCGAGTTTGCGCGCGCCATGCTCGAATCGGGCGAGTTCTGTCGGTGTGACAGTCATCCCCTGCAGGAAGGTGCAGAGGCACATGAGACCGACCACCTCCGCTGACCCGTAAACGTAGGCCTCGAAGCTCTCCACATCGTGCTCGGTCTGCGCCAGATCCATGCGCATCGAGGCAAAGAACGGCTGGGTGAGTTCGCGACCGAAGCCGGTGGCCCGAGCGGTGCGAGCGAAGGCATGGATCACGAGATTGGTGCTGAAGCCCGAGTCGAGGGCGGCCTCGGTATCGCGCTCGAAATCATTGAGCACTCTCGCGGCGGAAAGCGGATCGAGCCCGGCATCCGCGGCGCCCCCATCCACGACCTCGTCGGCCACCCGAACGAGCGCGTAGATGTTCTCGACGTGGCGGCGGATCGGCGGTGCGAGCAATCGCGATGCGAGACCGAACGACGTTGAGTAACGGCGAATGACGACACTCGCGGTCTCCTCGGCCACCTGATCGTAGAGGTTGGGCACGTCCTGCGGATGGTTGCTGTCGTTGGTCACGATTCGGTCCTGCCCGGTGAAGCGGAGGTTAGGCTGGAGCGACGCTTCAGCACGGCCTCTCCCCGAAATCCGCTCCCTCTCGAAGGAGCCCTCAGGTCGTGGCCGGTCACAACTTCAGGGTAACGGACACACATGGAAACCAGCACAGGGCTTGGGCAGAGTGGAACAGAGCTTGTCGTACTTCTGGATGACGCGGGCAGGCCGATCGGCGAGGCTGGGAAGGTGTCCGTGCACGGGCGAGAAACCCCCCTTCATCTCGCATTCTCCTGCCATGTCTACGACGCCCACGGGCGAGTGCTCGTCACCCGACGAGCTCTCTCGAAGCTCACCTGGCCGGGCGTCTGGACCAACTCATTCTGCGGGCATCCGTCCCCCGGTGAGACGCAGCCGGAAGCTATCGTCCGCCGCGGTTCCTTCGAGCTCGGTATCACGGTGACCGATCTCGAGGTGGTGTTGCCCGACTTCCGCTACCGCGCAGTCGACGCCTCCGGCATAGTCGAAAACGAGGTATGTCCGGTCTACCGTGCGGTGACGACGGATGTCGTCATACCGAACCCTGCGGAGGTCTCGGAGTTCGCCTGGCTCGACCCGCACGCGCTGCGGCAGGCCGTGACTGCGGCCCCCTTCGCTTTCAGCCCGTGGCTCGGCTGGCAGGTGGAGCAGCTCGGCGCCTAACCGCTGCGCTACCCACTGCTCGATTAGCGCAGCCTGCTGAACGCATCGAAACTCGCGCGCTCAGTCCAGCAGACTCTCGTCCCGCGAGATCTCCGTGCGGTGGAAATTCTGAAACGATCGCGACGCCGTCGGCCCTCGCTGTCCCTGGTATCGCGACGCATACTCGGCCGAGCCGTAGGGTTTCTCGGCCGGAGACGTCAGCCGGATAAAGCAGAGCTGGCCGATCTTCATCCCGGGCCACAGCTTGATCGGCAGGGTCGCGACATTCGAAAGCTCGAGGGTGACGTGGCCGCTGAATCCCGGGTCGACGAAACCGGCGGTGGAGTGGGTGAGAAGGCCGAGTCGACCGAGCGAGCTCTTCCCTTCCAGACGCGCGGCCACGTCATCCGGAAGCGTCACGAGCTCGTAGGTGGAGCCGAGCACGAACTCTCCGGGATGCAGGATGAAGGGTTGATCGGGAGCCGCCTCGACGAGTCGGGTGAGATCGGGTTGGTCTTCGGCCGGATCAATGAACGGGTACTTGTGGTTGTCGAACAACCGGAAGAAGCGATCGAGCCGCACGTCGATGCTCGATGGCTGGATCATCGCGGGTTCGTAGGGCTCCAGACCGATGCGTCCGGAGTCGAGTTCGAACTTGATGTCGCGGTCCGATAGCAGCATGCCCCGAGCCTACCGAACCCGTCGTTGCTAGTATTGACAGGTAACGCCGCCACTTGTTGGAGGCGGTCACGCGAGCGTAGTTCAATGGCAGAACTCCTGCTTCCCAAGCAGGTAGTGCGGGTTCGATTCCCGTCGCTCGCTCCAAAAACCCCCGGTTTTTTCAGTTCTCAAGCAAATCGAGACTTGTCTCAGGCAGATCGAGACTTTCGAGTCCTTTTCCCTACGAACTCGTGGGTCTGGTCTGAGTGGCATCCTCTCGACGCCCCGATCCCTGTCTCCTCAAGCACCCCTCGCGCAGGACGCGCTCACTCGCATCACCCATGGACCCCACAAAGGCCAATATTCACTCAGCGAGAGCATTGTCATAGTCACCGACGGGTCCGATGGCGATTGTTACGACAATTCGATTGACAAGAATCCTTCTGGTCATCCACGCAGATCGAGCTGCTGAACCGGAAGAAATGGCGCACCAGGGTCGACCTGGCGAACGCGATATGCGAGTACATCGAAATCTTCTACAACCGTCAACGGCGCCACTCACAGCTCGGAAACCCAACACCGATCGAGCACGAGCTACGCTTCACACAAACATCCATATCGGCCTGATTTTCACACCAACTCGGGTAACCAGGCTGTGAGGCACGGCAGCATCGTTGACCTGCCCACAAGCCGAATCGGTTACGTCGCCCTTGATGGGCATCGTGCTCTCTAAGTTATGGGTGGGTGGGTTGGTTCTTGATGGACTACCCGACTATCACGACGGTGTAGCCGCCGAATACCTGACCGTTCTGTGATCCGCTCACACGGTAGACGTGGGCATTGCCTGCGCCGGGATTGCCATCGGTTGCGACAAACCCGACTTGCTGGTCGTCGCCGTTTGCCGCCGCCGTGTCTCCGATCAGTCCGGCCGAACGGGCATTGGGAACGGCTCCCAGGTTGGGTTGGGTCGACCCGGCAGGAGCGGCTCGGGTTATTCCCACATCACCTGTTGGGGCACCGGTGCCGAGCCCGTTGATGCGATCCATGGTGACGAGGTGCAACCACGGCATTGTTGCAGCGTTAACGCGTCCGACCATCAGTTGGGCGGGCTGGCCGAACAGCGGGCCGACGTTTATGCCCAATGTCGGTTTCGTTGCCGCTTCAGCTGCGGACATGACGTGAATGTTGCGTTGGCCGATATGACGGTTCTGCGATGCATCCCAGGCTGGCGTCGATAGAGGATCGGCAGCGCGGTCGCTAATCCGTACGACAAGACACTCGTGGCCACCGTTAACGTATTGGGCTTTCCAACTTGTCGGGCATTTCACTACACGGTGCGAGCCTCGTTCGCCGCGAGCCCTGAGGGATGTGTACACGAATCCGACCAAATGTGCGTCGGACCCATTGAAGCCGAGTGTGGGGTCGAACCAGTAGAACTCCACGAGGACCTCGTGCGCGGCGGCTTGACCAAGGTTCCAAACGTGCGCGTACAGAGTGTTGTCGTTACCCGATTCGGCGACACCACCCAATTTCGCGGGCACAGGAGGTGCGTTGTCGGGAGCGATGCCGGGGAGGACGAAAATGTCCGGGCTCTCCCAGAACACACCATTTAGAGGGCGCGCGGCAGTGTCGCCCGCGTTTGCCCGGATGAAGAGAAATGGGGTGAACAGTTGCGTTCGCGTTCCAGGCCACACATCGCGTGGACGGGCCGCGGCCCCAACGATCGCCGAAACTGATCCGACGCCGGCCCTAAGAGAACCGTCAGAGCTGCCAGCGTGGTGGGTTGGCCGTCCGGGGTCGTGGTCGTGGTTGTGATCATGGTCGTCGCCTCCAGCGCGCGGGTCGCATTCGTCACATCGTCCGCAGGCCATGTTGATGTTGATGGAAATTGTTCGGCCGTCGGGCGTCCGGTGCATGCCCGCCTCGTTGTTCTTGTAGTCGCTCATCACGTCCTCACCCCTAATTTCCGGCTTGGGTGCAGCTGCGTCCGGGGTAGTGCAGTTGAACGGGCAGCGGGTCGGCGTAAAGAGCGTTGATGCCAAATGGGACGGCGACGGGCGGTAGCCAATTCGCAGCGCCCTCCGGCGGTTGGACCGGGCTTGGGTAGTGGTGCCCACGACCGTCGGTTTCTGTCGTCTGCGCTGCGATGCGGTCCCAGTCCCAGCAGAGGTACCCGTAGCCGCGGTCGGCGTCGAGGTTGAAGCTAGATGTGAAGCGCGGATTGTTGGCGATTTGGCCGATGAGGTAAGTCGAGAACACAATCGGGTCGCCCAGCGGGTTCGTGCCCCGGAATTGGTACTGACCGTATTCCTTGCCGCGGTGTTGGATGAATGCCCGAGCGTAGATGTCGGTGTCAGATGGGCATCCTGCTCGCTCGAAAGCGCTTCGTCCCGCGTTGGATGCCGGAGCGCCGGTTGACAGCAGCTGATCAGGCATGGTGTTGGTCGCGTAGGGGCCACCAAGCGTCAGCGGTGCCTCGAGATGGTTGCCGGCCTTCTGGTCGTCGCGATCGTTCGTGCGGTCGGGGAACCCCCACGGGCGTTGATATTCAACGACTTTTCTGCCTGATCCCACCTTGCTCGTTTTTGTTTCTCGCACCGGCAGCCACGGAAATTCCGCATCAATAGTGTCACGCACTCCTTCATTCAGTAGCGCGGGATCGTTATCCAAATTTCCGAGTGGATCCCATGCCGCGGCGAGAGCTTGTTTAAATGCGGAATCGACGCCGTGCCCCAGGGTGATGACCTCGAGATCGATTTCGGAAGGCTTGCGCATCTCGCGGTTGGGCCAGAGCATTTCCGACTGCGGCATGAGGTAGGCCATGTGGACGAGTACGCGTCGCAGACTTTCCGAGAGTCCCCACGCAGGAAGCGTGATGCCGTCGTAGAGCGCTTCACGTATCGGCCATGTCGCGGCGGACAGGATCGACTTCACGACGTCGTAAATGAACTGACCTATATCCTCGATCGTCTTCACGATGGAATCGATTACGGCTGCCAGGGCCTCGCACAATTGCGACAAGGGATCGTCGTTGGGGTTCACACCCGAAAAATCGGGTGGCCCCGTTAGGTCAGCGACGATGTTGGTGACGTCCGATTCGGGCGGAGTGAACACTTTCGGGCGCTGTGGTTTGTCCATGTCAAATTGTGAAACGAAGCTGCGTTTGAACCACGTCAACATGAATCTGTACGCGGTCTGCACCTCCCACGGGCTGGGGAAGCCTTCCGGAATCGTCATGGCTGGGTCGGGCGCAACAACTTTCCGAAGGTCCTCTAGCGCCATACCGACGTTGTCAACGCCCAAAATGCCGAGCCATTTTCCAAGCAGTCCGTCTCCCGTGTGGAGCGCGTCTTGAAACGGCTGCCCGAGCAGGTTGCGGGGATGGGGCTGTTCCCCTTCCCCGAGTCGGTCGTGAAGTTCTTTGGAGCCACCCTCATCAGGGTGGGCATAAACCTCGATGAAGACGCTGACGATTGTCTCTGCAAGCCAGAGGGGAAGGGCACCGTCGATATCGAGTAGTTCGGCGCGCTTTTTGGTCGTCGGACGGTCGTCTCCATCCGGAAGGGGCTGACGCAGCGAACCTTGCTTGTCCTGTTGGGGAAGATTGTCAATGTCCTGCGGAATTTGTAGGGCGAAGTAAAGTGCCGACTGGTTCAGGCCGGGATACGTGCCCTTCCATCCACAGAATTGATCGGGTTCAAGCGACCCGCCTGGCATCGTCTGCTCGTAGTTCCACGCATCCATGTGATTCTCGATCAGATGGTGTCTCTGCCAATGCGTGCGAAACGGACCACCGCACTGCTCGTTAACGAATGAATGCGCAACAACATCGGTTCCCACATGACACACCCAACCGAGCGCAAATGCGAGCAACTGGTCGCCGTGCTCTCGCTCAAGTTCGATGTCGCTCGACATCATTGTCCGCGCATGTGCGATCAGCCGGGCAGGGACGATGCTCGTACGGCGGTAATGCACCATGTCACTCCACACGAACGCTTGCTCATCGTAGCCACTGCGCATTTTGAGGGAGAACCATGAAAAGACATCTGCGGAGCTTAACGCCTCTTCTGCGACGAGTCCGAGCAGATCGTTTTTCAATTGAGTGAACGCTTCGCCGAGGGCCGTGAGGAGGCCACCAGTGGCGTCGTCGATGAGTTGGCCTGCGGCGTCCATTATGGGCCCGATACTGTCGTTCCACACCTCGAGGAACTTTTTCCAAACCTTGTCGAGCTTGATGATGAAACTCAAGATCTTCGCGAGAGTGTCACTCACCTCTCCCAGAATCGCGACCAACCCTTCGTAAGGGTCATCCAACCGGCCTTGATCATCGAGGTAATAAAGCAGGCTCATTGCCAGCATGATTTCGTCAGAGGGGATTGCCGCGAGGTTGTAATCCTCCAGGAAAAAGAACAAGTCGGGCCCGTTTGCGCCAAGAGCGGCGAACTTGGGCCATGCCTGCATCTTCTGACCGCATGTGCGCGGGTCCATGTCCTTCAACAACTCGTCCAGCAACGCCTGCGTTTCACCCAAGGGGTCATCTTCGGGCCGGATGAATTGATCAGTGACCCTGTCGGTATTCGTCAGAAACTCGCTGACCCGACGAGCCGTGTAGATGTGAGTGAAAGGTCCAGGCATCACACACCGCCAAAGAGAGGATGTAAGGGAATATCTTGATGAGGGCCCCAGACTGCACCGCGCGAGGGGTTTCCGCAATAGGTGCAGACAGATTTATCTCCCTGCGCGCGAAAAGTCGGTCTCTTGAACATCTTGTGCAAGCGCGGCGGCCGCGAGTAGCCGCTCACATAGCGACCCGCATTGCTTGAGCTTCGCATCCATCGCTCAATGCATAAACAATGAAAAGGGCGAATGTCACGTCAGCCGCACAGCAATTGCAGGCCAACGTAAGTCACATTGCTCTCGCACTGTGTATTGGGATTGGCTTCTTCAAGCGAATGGCCCAGCAATACCCCGGGCGCTTCGCCGGCGTGCCTCTCACATTGACAGTCGGGCCGGATCGTCTCGTCACCGGGTGCACTACACGTACTCGAAACTCCCTGCCGATATGACACTCAGATACACCGGTACAGCCGAAGGTGCCTACTCGCTGACGGTTCAAGATGCGCAGAGCGGGGTCGGCGTCGGATGTGACTCGACCAGCAACAGGACCATTGACCGCTGATTTGGAGCCCGATGCGACCATTGGGGAAACGGGCTGACCTGGCCTCCCACCTCGAAGGATCGCGACACGCCACCTTCGTCGACAACCTTCGAGGAGCACGAGTCAACCAAATCGACAGCAATCCCAACAGCGGCATGGTGGGGATCCCAGAAATAGGAAACTCTAAGACGGTAGGGGCACAGCTGACGCCTAAGCTCACGCCTATGGAACTGCCCAAGGGGGACCTGCACGGTCCCATCCCGACACATATCGGCATCTACAACCCGCGGCTCGATGCGGTCTACCCGCTCGCGGTCGACAGCATCCCCGCGGACATCATCGCAGAAGTCTCTCGCGACGTGATCGGCTACGAGTAGCGGCCCCAAAATATCCTCGCGGCGAGACTTCTACCCAACAACAGCGGGGAATTTGCTGGTCAAGCGTGAAATAAATTCGTGCCGCTCGGCATAGTCGTCATAATCGGTATTATCGTCGGTAATCGTGTCCGGGCGCTTTCGTCCTTGTTCATTGCCATCCGATTTGACTGATTGCCACTCTTGTTGGCCACGCTGCCATCTAGTGGCCAACGCCAGTCTCAGAAACGCTGGTGATCAACCACAGGCATCAGGGACTAAGAGCTGCCCTCTGCCATCCGAGTTTGCCAATCGCCACTCTTGATTGGCACGCCGCCATCTAGTTGGCCAATGCGAATCTGGTCTGTCCAGAGTGATGTGACATACAAGTCGCTGGAGACGAGTCTCGAGCTCGTGCGTAAGACGCACGTTCATCGGGCTTAATGTAGGGCGGGTCAAACGCACGACCGCGCGACCCTGGACGCGTCGACACGAATAGGGGCTTGAGTGTATCCGGTGAGCGTCCGGCTTGCGGGTACTATGAACCCGATTTTTGTCCTGACCTGCTGATCACGGTTTATTCGGGTAGGGGTTCGTCGCGTCTCTGATGACGAGTGGTGAGCCGTTCGCTTGACATGCCTGCGTTGT
>JBKJLH010000153.1:0-13941 GCA_046597035.1 Lacisediminihabitans sp. | reverse complement strand
CTCGATTCGTTCAGCTCGATTCGTTCAGCTCGATTCGTTCAGCGGCGGAACTTGCCACGGGCGGCAACACCCTCCGTTTCGTAGCATCCACCATCGTGGAACTCAGTTTCGAGACGGAGGGTGTTGCCGCCCGTGGCAAGTTCCGCCGCTGAACGAATCGAGCTGAACGAATCGAGCTGAACGAATCGAGCGGCGTCACGCTGTTGCCGGAGCCGGGTGCATATCCTGTGGCGAAGACGTGAGGGCGGGCTGCTGTCGCGGCCAATATCATTCGCACAGTGTTCGCTGTGGATGATGTTGTCGCTGTGGATGATGTTGTCGTTGTCTGCGTGGGGCTCGATGTGCGGTTCACCCCGGCGCAGCCCGCGAGGGAAACAGCAGGTCAGTTCTCCGTCAACGGACCCCCTCTATCTGGCTAGAGACCGGGCCAGTTCGGCTCTTCCGGGCCGGCACGCCAGCCCGGGCTGGCCGATCTGGCCCGGGTTCGATGGGGCCTCGATGCGCGTCCGAAGCGGGACTACGCCACAACGGCAGAACCCCCAGTCGGATTCGACCGGCGACCCCGCTGTACGAGTGGGTTCTGTGGCCGATTAGTGATGCCGAGGTGACTCGCAGGACCCTATCCTTCGGCGTTTTCGGTTGAACCTGACTATTCCCCAATAAGGGAAATGCGGTTCAATCTGGCCAAGATGTTGTCCGAGATGCACTCCCGACGTCGAACGCACGCTCGAACGCGATGATGACGTCGGTGACCAGGCGGCGTTGGCGGTGAATCCGTTCGAAGGCATGCGGTCAAGGGCGCTGCTTGGGAAATCAGAGGTCACGAGCTCGACCACAGCGTGAGCACGGTGAGGCCTGTCTACGGTGTTGGTTTGCACGCCATCACCAAAACGCGTTCGCTACCGAAGCCGCAGCGCGAACCGCGTTCGTCAACGACATCGAGACGCACTGCGGCGGCCGGAAAAGGCTGCACCCGACGCTCGGGTGCAGCACCGTACTCGCCGCCCCCACGCTCAACTCGGTGATGCCTTCGAAGCCTGAAAACTCAGGGACCGGTGTCCAGGAACCGTGCTGCCCCGACGTCGCGATGGCCGGATTGTTTCGGGCACATGACAACTGGATTCTGCGCCAAAATTTTGCTTGACACGGACTGTCGCAAAAGACATTCTGTTGCGTATAGCGAATCGTGTTGTCACAGTTGCGAACTCGGGAGTCAAAATGCGGGTCTGTGCTCTGTCCGATCTCGCGCGCGGGGAGGCGCTCCGAGTCGACGCCGTTCATCCGCCGATCGCGATCTTCCATACCGACAGCGGAGAGGTCTTCGCGGTCGACGACACCTGCACCCACCAAGATGCATCCCTGTCTGACGGCTGGCTCGAGGGGCGTGAGATCGAGTGTCCGCTGCACGCCTCGAAGTTCGACTTGCGAACGGGGGCAGTCGACGCGCCACCGGCGAAAAATAGTATTCGAACGCACGTCGTGACGATCACCGACGGGGATATCCACGTGACCCTCTCCAACGCCAAACCAAACCTCCCGCCCGGGCTCAGCCTGTGAGCGCAAGCATCCGGAGCGGGAATACACAGTGCACTCGGTAACAATCGTGGGGGCAGGACTTGCCGGCCACGCCTCCGCGAAGGCGCTCAGGACGCAGGGCTTCGCCGGCCGCATCACCGTGATCGGCGGCGAGCAGCATCGGCCCTACGACAGGCCGCCGCTGTCGAAAGACTTTCTTGCGGGCATCATCGGCCGTGCCGAGCTCGCGCTCGAAGCCGACCATGAAGACCTCGGCGTCGAGTGGATGCTCGGTAGCGCCGCAGTTCACCTCGACCTGGCCGATCGCCGAGTTGATCTTGCCGACGGAGGATCGATCGTCTCTGACGTCGTTATCATCGCGACGGGTTCGAGTGCCAAGACGCTCGGCCGCCCCCGTGCCGGTGTGCATACCCTCAGGTCGGTCGACGATGCGATCAATCTCAGCTCGGAACTGGTGCCAGGTGCCCGGCTCGTTGTTGTCGGCTCCGGGTTTGTCGGACTCGAGGTCGCCTCCACAGCTCGCGACCTCGGGCTCGACGTCATCGTGCTTGGATCATCGGAGTGGCCACTTTCGCGCATCTTCGGCGACACCATCGCGACCGTTGTGCAGCGGTTGCACGAGCGACGGGGTGTCGTCGTGCGAAACCGCACGTCAGTGTTGTCGGTGCTCGGACGTGATTCCAGTGCTGGCGGTGACGGGACCGACAGGGTAACGGGCGTGCGCCTCGGCTCCGGTGAGGAGGTGTCGGCCGACGTTGTTGTCGTCGGAATCGGCTCGGTGCCGTGCACCGCTTGGCTCGAGGGCTCTGGGCTCGAGATCGACGGCGGTGTCGTCTGTGACAGTGTCGGCGGAACAGCTGCCGCAGGCATCTTCGCGGTCGGTGACTGCTCGGCGTGGTTCGACCCGGTCCGCGGCCGCGCCTACCGTGTCGAACATTGGACGGACTCTCGCGACCGCGCGTCGATGATGGTCGCTGCGATCCTCGACGCCCCGATCCCCGAGAGCGCCCTCCGCCCGAGCTACTTGTGGTCTGACCAGTGCGGCGTACGCATCCAGTTCGCCGGACGGTTGCTCGGCGGAGAGGAGGTCACCGTCGAGGCTGGTTCCATCGAAAGCGGCGATCCCCTCGCTGTCTACAGTCACTACGGCGATCCCGTTGCTGTCGTCGGAATCGATCAGCAGAAACTCGTCGCACAATGGCGCAAGAAGCTCACCGCCCGTCCGGATTCCCTGCCGAGCTCAGCACTCACGACCGTCCCCGTATCGCCGACCCGTATTCCGCAGGAGCAGACATGATCATCGACCAACTCGAAAGCCCTCTCGCCGGCTCACTGATGCCGACCCTGCCTGGACTGGCCTACACCGATGAGGTGGTGTTCGCCGCCGAGCAGGCGAAGATCTTCGAGCAGATGTGGTTCTGCGCAGTGCGCGGGAGTGACATCCAGGCCCCCGGTGCATACAAGGTCGTGCAGGTTGGCCGCGAATCCGTGATCGTGAGTCGCAACCGCAGAGGCGAGGCTCGCGCCTTCTTCAACGTATGCCGCCATCGCGGCATGCAGGTATGCCAGGGCGAGAGCAGCGACGGCCAGCGTACGTTTCAGTGCGGGTACCACGCCTGGACTTACGACCTCGACGGCAAGCTCATCGCGGCCCCCAACCTCACCAAGATGCCCGACATCGACCGCGACGACTACGGTTTGCGGCCACTCGCCGTGCGCGAGTGGCTCGGCTATGTCTGGGTGTGTGTTGCCGACGAACCGCCGTCGTTCGAGGGGACAGTGCTGACCGAGGTCGTCGATCGGCTTGGCGAAGTGTCCAATCTTGACCACTACGCGGTCGACGCTCTCGCTGTTGGCCGCCGTATTGTCTACGACGTCAAGGCAAACTGGAAGCTCATCATCGAGAACTTCATGGAGTGCTACCACTGCGCAACGATCCACCCGGAGCTCACCGAGGTGCTGCCGGAGTTCGCCGACGGCCTCGCCGCCCAGGTGTTCGTCAACCACGGCGCCGCGTTCGGCGACGAGGTCAAAGGATTCACGATCGACGGCTCGGCCGGGTTCGCTCCACTGCGCGGCGTGAGTGACGACCAACAGCGCAAGTACTACGCCATCACTGTCAAGCCCCAGGTATTCATCAACCTGGTGCCCGACCACATTATCTTCCACCGGATGTTCCCGGTCTCGGCCGACCGCACGATCGTCGAGTGTGATTGGCTCTATGCGCCGGGTGTCGTCGCGAGCGGAGCCGACCTCACGGCATCCGTCGAGCTGTTCGACAGGGTCAACCGCCAGGACTTCGAGGCCTGCGAGGCGACCCAGCCATCGATGTCTTCACGGATGTATCGCGACGGCGGAGTGCTTGTGCCAGCCGAGCATCACATCGCCATCTTCCATGAGTGGTACAGCGCAATGCTTGCGCGATGACCTCAGGAGAGATAGCCCATGCGGGCGGCCAGTCGATCAGCGGCGGCGATCACCGTCGCGGCGTGGCGGTCGAGCATCAGCGGGGGGAGTCGGTACGCGGGACCGGAGGCGGAAAGAGCCGCGATCACGCGGCCGCCCACCCCGCGAACGGGAGCGGCGATCGCGTTGAGACCGGTCTCCAGCTCACCGACGGTGACCGCGTAGCCATTGCGTCGCGCGCGCGTGAGATCTGCTTCGAGCTCGCGGAAGTCGGTGATCGTCGTCGGGGTGAAAGCGGTGAGGTCCGACTCGAGCAGGGTCTCGACCGCGTTCGCAGGAAGCCAGGCGAGCAGCACCTTGCCAGAGCTTGTCGCGTGCAGTGGCGTCGGCCGGCCCACCCAGTTATTGGCCGTGATCGCTCCGGTTCCCTCCGACTGGTGCACGTTGATCACGCTCGATCCCTGTACGACGGCGATATTGACGGTCTCCCCGATGGTCGTCGCGAGGTCGGCTGCAATGGGCGCACCCTGCACCGTCACTTCGAGACGTGTACCCACCGCGCTTGCCAGTCGCAGGATACCGGAGCCGAGCCGATATCGCCCGCGCCCCGGTGCCGGCTCGACGAGCCCGCGCCCATCGAGCACGGTGAGCAGTCGGGAGATAGTGGAGCGGTGCACCCCGACCTCGGTCGCGACCTCGGAGACGCTCGCACTGCCCTCCCGAGCAATGATCTCGAGAACCGTGATGGCTCGGTCGACGGACTGGCTCCCGCCGCTCGGGTCTGCGCTGGTCGTCGACGTGGTCATCTCTCGCTCATCCTGAACGAAACACCACCTGGGCGCCAGTGGCCACACACGTCTCGAGGAGAACAATGAGTACTGAACGTTTCGACTACGTGATCGTCGGCGGCGGAAGCGCCGGTTGTGTCCTCGCCGATCGGCTGAGTGCGGACGGAGGAAGTACGGTGCTGCTGCTCGAGGCGGGACGCCCCGACTACCCGTGGGATCTCTTTATCCAGATGCCGGCCGCCCTCATGTTTCCGAGCGGTAACCCCTTCTACGATTGGCGCTACCGGTCGGAGCCCGAACCCCAGATGGGCGGCCGCCGCATCGCGCACGCGCGCGGCAAGGTGCTCGGCGGATCGAGCTCGATCAACGGAATGATCTTCCAGCGCGGCAACCCGCTTGACTTCGAGCGCTGGGGTGCGGACGCCGGCATGGGGTCATGGGATTGGGCGCACTGCCTGCCCTACTTTCGCCGCATGGAGAACGCGCTCGCCGCAGACGTCGATGACGAATTCCGCGGTAAAGACGGCCCTCTCGTCCTCGAGAGAGGTCCGGCGACGAACCCGCTCTTCGGCGCATTCTTCGATGCGGCGGTCGAAGCCGGCTACTCCCGCACGAGCGACGTGAACGGCTACCGGCAGGAGGGCTTCGCCCCCTTCGACCGCAACGTCCACAAGGGCAGGCGGCTCTCCGCGTCGCGCGCCTACCTTCGTCCGCACCTCGATCGCCCCAATCTGGTCGTGCGCACCAGAAGTCATGTGACCGGCATCACCTGGGCGGGAACGACGGCGACCGGCGTCGACTACCTGCGTCGAAATCGGCGCATGAGCGTCGCCGCTGGCGAAGTGATCCTCTGTGGTGGGGCGATCAACACGCCGCAGCTGCTGCAGTTGTCTGGAGTGGGGGATGCCGCGATGCTCTCGACACTCGGTATCCGCACCGTCGTCGACCTGCCGGGCGTCGGTGCCAACATGCAAGACCACCTCGAGGTCTACGTGCAGGCGGCCTGTACTGAGCCCGTATCCATGCAGCCCTACCTCTCGCTGTGGCGGATGCCATTTATCGGCATGGAGTGGATCCTGCGGCGCTCGGGGCCTGCTGCGACCAACCATTTCGAGGGCGGCGGGTTCGCGCGCTCGAACGACGACGTTACTTATCCCAACCTCATGTTCCACTTTCTTCCTGTCTCGGTGCGCTATGACGGCACCGGGCGCACTTCGGCGCATGGATATCAGGTGCACGTCGGGCCGATGTATTCGGATGCCAAGGGCACCCTTAAGATCACATCGACGGATCCTCGCGTGCATCCGTCTCTCGTCTTCAACTATCTTTCGACCGACCAGGATAAGCGGGAATGGGTGGAGGCGATCCGGGTCGCGCGCGAGATCCTGCGACAGCCGGCGCTCGACCGCTACAACGGGGGGGAGACCTCGCCAGGTGCCGCAGTCGAGACCGACGAGCAGATCCTCGACTGGGTGCGCCGCGACGCGGAGACGGCGCTTCACCCCTCGTGCACGGCGAAAATGGGCCCTGATTCCGACCCGCTCGCCGTGACCGATCCGCTCACTATGCGGGTGCACGGAACCCAGGGGTTGCGGGTCGTCGACGCCTCGGCGATGCCGTACATCACCAACGGCAACATTTACGCGCCGGTCATGATGCTGGCCGAGAAGGCCGCCGATATTATCCTCGGGGTCGAGCCACTCGAGCCGAGTGCTGCCGGGTTCTACCGGCACGCCGCATCCGGCACAGTTAATCGGACGCAGGAATCCGGCATCTGAGCCGCGGTTGGCGGGCGCTGAGCTACCGCGGAGGGCCGCCTCCGCATCCTCACCTTCGCGCGCCCGTCGGTGTGGGATGCTGTCAGCGGAATACGACAGTGCGAGTGTCGTTCGGAAAGATGCGGCGTTCGCTGTGCCACTGCACCGCGCGGGAGAGCACCTGGGTCTCGACGTCGCGACCAGCGGCGACGAGTTCGTCCGGTCCGAAATTGTGGTCAACCCGCACGACGTCTTGCTCGATGATCGGGCCCTCGTCGAGGTCGTCGTTGACGTAGTGCGCGGTCGCTCCGATGAGTTTGACGCCTCGATCGTGGGCCTGGTGGTAGGGCTTTGCGCCCTTGAAGCTCGGCAGGAACGAGTGGTGGATGTTGATCGCTCTCCCGGAGAGCGCGTGACTTGTCTCGGGACTGAGCACCTGCATGTAGCGCGCGAGCACGACGAGATCGATGCGGTACTCGTCGATGAGACCGAGCAGCTCTGCCTCGACCGCAGCCTTCGTTATACCGGTCACGGGCAGGTGCCGGTATTCGATGTCGTAGCTTTCCGCGAGGGCTGCGAAGTCGGGGTGGTTGGAGATGATGACCGGGATCTCGATGTTGAGTGTGCCCATCCGATACCGGTAGAGCAGGTCGTTGAGGCAGTGGCCGAAACGGCTCACCATGATGAGCGTGCGGGTGGGGGTGGCGCTGTCGACGAGGTCGAAGGTCATTCCCATCCGGTCGGCAATAAAACTGAACGCCCGAGATAGCTCCTCGACGAGCGGAGTAAGTCCCGCGAAGTCGAACTGCACGCGCATGAAGAAGCGGCCGGTGCGGCGATCGTCAAGCTGTTGGCTGCTGATGATATTCGCGCCGAATGACACCAGAAACCCCGCCACCTCATAGACGAGGCCGGGGCTGTCCGAACACGTCAGGGTCAGGATGTACTCGTGCCCGGGCTGTCGTTGTGAGGTCATGACCGCAGGATACGCAACAAGACGCAACATACGCAACACTTGCGGGACGGACCGTAGCGAAGCGCACAGCGCTCGCCGCAACCCGGGCTACGATTCGGCTATGCCAACGGATGATCTGACGCAGCCCGATCCGCTGAAGCCGGGACTCGTTCAGTCCGTCGATCGGGCCCTCGTCATCCTTGAACTGCTCGCTTCATCGGGGGATCTCGGCGTCACAGAGATGGCCAAGACGCTCAGCGTGCATAAGTCGACTGTCTCCAGGCTCGTGGCCACGCTCGAGGACCACGGCCTCGTCGAGCAGCTCGCCGACCGCGGACGCTACCAGCTGAGCCTCGGGGTCGTTCGCCTTGCTGGGGCTGCCCGAGGGCGCCTCGATCTTGTCACCGAGAGCCGCGCCGTCAGTCGTGGGCTCGCCGCGCGAACCGGCGAGACCGTCAATCTCGTCGTGCTCTCCGGCCACGAGACGCTCTACCTCGACCAGGCCTCCAGCGGTTCGGCCCTGCAGATCCACAACTGGCTCGGCCAGCGCAACCCGCTGCACGCGACGGCGAACGGGCGCGTGCTGCTCGCCTGGCTGCCGGCGGAAGAGGCTGAGCGGATGCTGAACTCCCTCGTCGAGTCGTCGGGCGCGCTCGCCGCCCACACCGAGACGACGGTGACCAGCCCCGTGCGCCTGCGGGAGGTGCTCGAGGCGGTGCGCGAAAACGGCTACTCGCTCGTTGTGGACGAGCTTGAGCTCGGTCTCACCGCGATCGCGGCCCCCGTGCGCGGAATCGGGGGAGGCGTCGTGGCCTCGCTCTCGGTCTCAGGCCCGAGCTTCCGGCTCACCCCCGACCGCGTCACCGACACGATCGAACCGCTCATCGCGGCGGCGGCCGAGGTGTCTGCCGGTATGAGCTATCACCCGTTTATGGGTGAGAAGTAGCCGCACTTGCACGCTGGAATGCGGCCCCATTGCTGGTGGTCGACCCGCTCGTAAACAGCGACCGTTGCGACGGCACGGATTGTGTCGACCACGTAAACAAACTCGGTGTCGGGTGATGAGGTCAGCGATTTCGCTTGACGAAGTGACCGCCGACCCGACAGCATGTTGTTGCACCGACAGCGACGTGGTGCGAAAGAAGCAACAATCCGTGCCGCCAGCCCCTCGGAGGACAGCCAGACGTGAATGTCTCGATGACGGCAACGACGGATGCGCCCACCTCACTCGCCCGCGGGCTCTGGCGCGATGGAGCATGGGTGGCCTCCGCCGGTGGCGGACTCCGCGACATCCTGTGTCCGGCGGACGGGTCGCCGGTTGCGACGGTGGTCGAGGCGAGCAGAACGGATGCGTCACGCGCGATTGCATCGGCACGGGCGGCCTTCGATGCTGGCCTGTGGTGCGCCGTGCCGGAGCGGGAGAGGGGCGAGCTACTTGGAAGAGTCGCGGATATTCTCGAGCGAGACCGGGCGATCTACGCTCGGGCCGAAGCGCTCGACACGGGCAAGCGCCTCGTCGAGGCGGAATACGACATGGCCGATATCGTCAAATGCTTCCGTTACTACGCGGGTATCGCTGGAACCGATTCGGGTCGAGTGGTCGACACCGGTTTCGCCGGGGCGATCAGCCGCGTCGTCTACGCGCCGGTCGGGGTGTGTTCACTGATCACTCCGTGGAACTACCCGCTGCTGCAGGTCTCCTGGAAGGTTGCCCCCGCACTTCTCGCCGGCAACACATTCGTGCTCAAGCCGAGCGAGCTCACGCCGTCGACCGCCATTCTGCTGATGCAGACGCTTGCCGAGGCTGGCCTGCCCGCCGGGGTCGCAAACCTCGTGACGGGAACCGGGGCAGAGGTTGGTAGCGTGCTGAGCTCAGATCCGCTCGTAGACCTCGTCTCGTTCACCGGCGGGCTCGAGACGGGGAAGGTCATCATGGCGACCGCGGCTGCGACGGTAAAACGCGTCGCTCTCGAGCTCGGCGGTAAGAACCCGAATATCGTCTTCGCCGACGCGGATTTCGAGACCGCCGTCGACTACATCCTCACCGCGGTCTTCCTGCACTCCGGCCAGGTCTGCTCGGCTGGAGCTCGACTCCTCATTGCCGAAGAAGTGCATGACGCTGTGCTGGATGCCGTCGTCGCGCGAGCCAGGCTCATTCGGCTCGGCGGACCATTCGACGAGCGCGCGGAGACCGGCCCACTCATCTCGAAGTCGCACCGGGAGAAAGTACACGCCTTCGTCGAGGCGGGGATCGCGGAGGGCGCTGTGCTGCGCTGTGGTGGAGTCATCCCGCTCGAGAGCCCGCTCGACGAGGGCTGGTTCTACCCGCCGACCGTGCTTGACGGCTGCCTGAGCGGCATGACGGTGACCCGCGACGAGGCGTTCGGCCCCGTTCTCACCGTTGAGACTTTCACGACCGAGGCCGAGGCCATCCGCCTCGCCAACGACACCGTTTATGGCCTCGCCGGTGCAGTTTGGACCTCGGATGCGTCGCGCGCCCAGCGTGTAGCAGGCGCCCTGCGCTGTGGAACGGTCTGGATCAACGACTACCACCCCTACCTGCCGCAGGCCGAGTGGGGCGGCTTTGGCCAATCGGGTAACGGCCGCGAACTCGGGCCGTCCGGGCTCGACGAATACCGTGAGACCAAGCACATCTGGCAAAACATCGATCCGAAGCCGCAGCGATGGTTCGGATCATGACGATGAATCGGGCCGTGCAACACGAGACCGCACAAAGCGAGCACACCATGACGAACACGTCTCAAGACGCTACGCTCGCCCAACACGGTGCCGGCGCAACCGACTTCTCAGTGCAGCGCCTCTGGAAGGTGTTCGGCGCCGACGCCGCGAAGATCGCCGCCGACGAATCGATGGTCGGCCTGAGCGCGGCGGAGATCCTCGAGCGCACCGGCTGCGTCACGGCAGTGCGCGACATCAGCTTCGATGTCTCGCACGGAGAGGTGTTCGTCGTCATGGGGCTCTCCGGCTCGGGCAAGTCGACGCTCGTGCGATGCCTGACGCGGCTCATCGAGCCGACAGCCGGGCAGGTGCGGCTCGAGGGCCAGGACATCATGCAGCTCGGAGTGAAGCAGCTTCGCGAGGTGCGCCGCCGCAAGGTATCGATGGTTTTCCAGCACTTCGGGCTGTTGCCGTTCCGCTCAGTGCTCGACAACATCGCGTTCGGTCTCGAGATCCGCGGCATCGCCGCCGCTGCACGATACGAGCGGGCCCGCGAGGTCATCGAATTGGTCGGTCTCCACGGATACGAGCAGAGGTTCCCTGACCAGCTCTCCGGCGGGATGCAGCAGCGTGTCGGTCTCGCTAGGGCGCTTGCCTCCGACCCCGATGTACTGCTCTTCGACGAGCCGTTCTCTGCGCTGGACCCGCTCATCCGCCGCGATATGCAAGCCGAGGTCATCCGCCTGCACCGCGATATGGGCAAGACGATGGTCTTCATCACCCACGATCTCTCCGAGGCGTTGCGGCTCGGCGACCGCATCCTCATCATGCGCAACGGCGAACTCGTGCAGCTCGGCACTGGAGAGGAGCTGGTCGGAGCCCCGGCCGACGAGTACGTCGCCGACTTCGTCTCCGATGTCGAGCGCTCCCAGGTACTGTCGCTGCGCTGGGTCGTCACCGCGGTCCCGCCCGGGCTTCCCGCCAACGGCCCGACGCTTCCGGCGAGTACGATCATCGCGGATGCAATCCCGACGGTACTCGGTAGTGCGGTTCCGGTTCGCGTCGTCGACGGCGACACCGTGATCGGGGTCGTTGATCGCGACGCGATCCTTCGCGAAATCGCCGGAACCCGGCTGGCCGCGTCGTGACCGTCGGCCACGTGATCCGCGGTACGCGTCTCACTGGCCTGCGCTGGGGTATCGTGCCGCGGCGAGCCTGGTTCGTGTTCGTGATCGTCGTGGTCTGGTTCGTCGGCTCGCGGATGCTCACCGGCCTGTTCACCCTCCCGCTTCAGGCGGCACAGGTGACCCCACTGCACCTGTGGCTCAACGAGGTCAACGCGTGGGTGGGGGCCAACCGCGACAGCAATCCGCTGTTCGTTTACCTCTTCGACGGCATCCGGATGGTGGTCGCCTCCGTCGCTGGCGCGTTCAGCCAGGTGCTCGTCAAGACCGACATCGGGCTCCAGCTTCCGGAGGTGGGCTGGCTCGGCGTCGTCGCGATTGGCACCTGGATCGCTGGCGCTATCGGTAATTACCGTGTCGCGATCCTCGCCGCCGCCGGTTTCGTTGCGTTCGGTGTGCTCGGAGTCTTCGAGCAGGCGATGTGGACCCTCGCGCTCACCCTCACGGCGGTGCTCTTCTCCGTTCTCATCGGTATCCCGCTCGGTATCTGGGCTGGCGTCGATCGTCGGGCCAATGCCGTGGTGACGCCGGTACTCGACTTCATGCAGACGCTCCCGTCTTTTGTCTATCTCGCACCTCTTGCCCTGTTGTTTCTTATCGGCCCACCGGCTGCGGTCATCGCCACGGTCATCTATGCGGTGCCACCGCTCATCCGCCTCACGGCGCACGGCATCCGCTCGGTGCCGGCGACGATCGCCGAGGCCGTCGACTCGCTGGGTGCCAACCGCAGGCAACGGCTCTGGACCGTTCTCCTGCCACTCGCCCGACCGTCAATCGTGATCGGCCTCAACCAGACCGTCATGGCGGCCCTCGCAATGGTGACCATCGCCGCCCTCATCGCCGCCCCTGGTCTCGGACAGCTCGTCGTGCAGGCGCTCCAGTCGCTCAACGTCGGGAACGCCTTCGTTGCCGGCCTCGCGATCGTGCTCATGGCGATCGTCTTCGACCGCGTCACCACCGCCGCTAGTCACCGAGCCGAGACCGTTGCGCGGAGATCAACAGCTCGGGGGCGCGGTGCGCGCCGAATCGTGCTCGTCGCGGGACTCGCGCTTGCGATCGGCGCCGTTCTGCTCTCCCGCTCGGTGCTCTGGGCGGCCCAGTTTCCCGGCTCCCTCAATCTCGGTGGCGCGCTGAGCGCCGGGATTAGCGGCGTAACCTCCTGGGTTCAGACGACGTTCTCCCTTGTCACAGCGACCCTGAAAGACGGCGTGACGCTCGGCGTGATCAACCCGTTCCAGGCGATGCTCACCGATACCCCGTTTTTCCTCGTCGCTTTCGTCGTGCTCGGTGTTGCTGCGCTCTTCGCCGGCGTTCGGGCGACGATCATCGCGGCACTGTGCCTCGCTCTCATCATCGGCACAGGCCTGTGGCAGGATGCCATGGTCACGCTTGCATCGACCCTCATCGCAACCGTCGTCACTATGGCCTTCGGTCTCGTCGTCGGTGTGATGATGGGCAGGTCCAAGCGCATCGATGCGTGGCTGCGGCCAGTGCTCGATGCGGCCCAGACCATGCCAGCTTTCGTCTATCTGATCCCATTCCTAGGCCTCTTCGGCCCATCACGGTTTACCGCGATCGTCGCGGCGGTGATCTACGCGGCACCGGTGGCGATCAAGATCATTGCGGAGGGTATCGCCGGTGTCTCGGCCGAGACCGTGGAGGCGGCGCACTCGACGGGAGCGAGCCCGTGGCAGATCATTACGAAGGTTCAGTTGCCGCTCGCGCGAAGCTCGCTTTTGCTGGCGACGAACCAGGGCCTCATCTACGTGCTCTCGATGGTGGTCGTCGGTGGCCTCGTCGGAGGGGGCGCGCTCGGCTACGACGTCGTAGCCGGGTTCAGCCAGGGTGCCCTGTTCGGCAAGGGGCTGGCGGCGGGGATCACGATCGTGCTGCTCGGTATCCTGCTCGACCGGATCACCCAGGCCGCAGCATCCGGGCGACAGGGTCAGGCGAGACCGGTCGCCGTGCCGCGGAGACGCCGCGCGCTGGCCACCTGACCGCACCAAATCTCCACCAGCACTGAATCTCCACCAGCACCAGCACCGCTTTTCCAAGAACACCGAAAGGAAACTCATGGCACTAACGAACACGCGACAGCGAACACTCGCCGGCGCGGCCTTGATGGGGGCATTTCTGCTGCTTGTGTCCGGCTGCAGTAGCTCACTCAACACGTCGACGTCCAGCGGGGCATCGTCGTCCCCGTGCGGCACCGTCAACCTCGCGATGAATGACTGGGTCGGATACACCGCGGATGCTGCGGTCGTCTCCTACGTGGCGAAGAAGAAGCTCGGCTGTACGGTGAACCAGCTCACCGTAAAAGAAGAGGTCGCCTGGCAAGGCTTCGCCAACAGCACCGTCGATGTGATCCTGGAGAACTGGGGCCACGAGGACCTCGCCAAGCAGTACATCACCGACCAAAAGATCGCGGTTGATGCCGGCCCCACCGGTAACGTCGGCCAGATCGGTTGGTTCGTTCCGCCGTGGCTCGCAGCAGCACACCCCGACATCCTCGACTGGAATAACCTCAACAAGTACGCGGGCCAGTTCCAGACAAGTGAGTCAGGCGGCCAGGGTCAGCTGCTGGACGGGGACCCGACCTTCGTGACCAACGATGCCGCACTGGTGACCAATCTGAA
>JBKJLH010000123.1:0-5563 GCA_046597035.1 Lacisediminihabitans sp. | reverse complement strand
CACGGAACGGGCCCGGCTGGAGGCACTCGAACGGGAAAATCAGAAGCTGCGGGCGGAGACCGCGTTCTTGAAAAAAGCGACGGCCTACTTCGCGCGGGAGCAGCGGTGATGGCCAAGTACGAGTATTCCGACAGGGCCATAGAGGGAATATCGGCAAAGCCCGATTGACCCCAACACCGTTCCCGAGGGTGAGTTCCGAATGCCCGCCTCGGGACCCTTGCACTGCCGACGGGCCGTGGTTCTTGTATTTTCGAGGCCGGGGCGGGGATGGCCTCAACCCGCTGTGTGACGCCGCGGCTTAGATGCTGCGGTGGTCGCGGACTGCGAGTTCGAGTTCCTCGAGGCCGGGTGCGAGGGCGGCATCCACTGCCAGCGGGTCGGTGATGTTGAGTTGCTGCATCGCCCGGCGGTCTTCCGGCGCGGTGTTGATTTCGTACTCGCCAGCCTCCAGCGCAGCCATCAGGTCGGTGATGACATCAGCCAGTGGGCGACGTCCCCAACCGAGGTCGGTACCGGCGTTCTGTGAAGTCATCATCGCCGTATCGGTAGCGCCGGGGTAGACAGTCGCGACGTGCACGCCCGCTCCGGTCAATTCGCGGCGAAGCGATTCGCCGAACTGTGCCAGGCCCGATTTCGTTGCCGCATAAACCGAGTAGAACGGCATTCCGACTAGCGCGATCCCGCTGGAGATATTGAGAAGGATGCTGCCCCGCCCTTTCCCACTCTGCCGAAGGGCAGGAAGTATGGTCTTGGTCAGCAGAATCGGGGTGGTGAGATTCAGATCGATCATCGAGTGGACATCCGCATCGGTGGTCGATTCGAGACGTCCCGCGCGAACATTGCCCGCGTTGTTGACCAGCAGGTCAACGACACTCCAGGATGCCACTGTCTGCGCAATCCGCTCGACGGCATCGGGCTGGGTGAGGTCTTCGACCAGGATCTCGGTTGTTCCGCCTTCGGAGGCGACGAGCTGAGCTGTTTCGGTGAGTGTGGACAGCTGCCGACCGACAAGGAGAAGATGACCTCCGCGTCGACCGAATTCGAGCGCAAGGGAGCGGCCGATGCCCTGTCCCGCGCCGGTGATGATTCCGTAACGATTGGTGAGATCGACAGTAGTGAGATCGGCAGTAGTGAGATCGACAGTGGTGAGATCGACAGTGGTGGGTTCCATCTGAGCACGCTTCTTTCCGTTGGTTCCGTTGGTTCCGTTGGTTCCGGCGGGACGGCGACCGCCGCACTTTCTCTACCGTCGTCACGAAGACCTGCACAGGACAACCAGACACCACCACAGAAATTCCGGGACGGCCCCAGCGCATCAGTTCCTCGCACGATCATGAGATGGTGGTTTGGACCATGTTCGACGCTTCGCCTCGGTGCGAGCGTGAACGAGCCTCACGCCGTTCTCCGTGAGTGGGTCGAGGCGGGCGATGCCAAGCAGGGTGTGGACGATCGGCTCCTCGGCTAGTCGGGACGTCCACCAACCCGCAGGAGCAGACAATGAACTCAACACCGTCGGTAATCGTTTTCGATGTCAATGAGACCCTCTCGGATATGTCACCGATGGAGACCCGGTTCGCTGACGTCGGCGCGCCAGACTTTTTGGCGAGAGTCTGGTTCGCGGCCCTTTTGCGGGACGGTTTCGCCCTCGCCGCCGCCGGGAGCAGCGCACAATTCTCGGTGGTCGGGACCGAGATCCTGCGCGATCTCTTCCGCGACATCGCCCTCACCTGCAATCTGGACGAGGCGGTGACCCACGTCATGGACGGTCTCATCGGATTGACCCTGCACCCCGACATCGCGGACGGGGTCCGGATGCTGAAGGACGCCGGATGTCGCCTCGTGACTCTGTCCAATGGGTCCGCACAGGTTGCCGAGACTCTGCTGAGCAGAGGGGGTATCCGGGATGACTTCGATGCGCTTCTCACGGTCGAGGATGCCCCGGCATGGAAACCCGTCCGTTCCGCTTACCAGTACGCCGCAGATGCCTCTGGCGTACGGCCGACGGACATGCTTCTGGTCGCCGTGCATCCCTGGGATATTCACGGGGCAGCCAAGGCCGGCTTACGTACCGCCTGGCTGAACCGGACCGACGCGGTCTATCCCAGCTACTTCGCGACCCCGGAATACGTCATTCCTTCCCTCAGCGAGCTAGCCGGATACCTGAAGGCATAGACCCCTGCACCGGGCACCGGGGCGTCACTCTCGGGGCACTCTGCGCTGCGGTAGCTGATCGCGGTCTTAGAAAGTGAGCAGTCATAGGCCGTAATAGGAATGCGGGGGCATCTCGCCCCGTTGTTACGATTCGGAATGTCCGGGCCGTACCGCGTCGGTGCGAAATAGTTGAGTTCGTGAATCACGGGTTCACGAATCAGGAAGAATTATGAGAATCAGAACACTCTCCACCACCCTCGCGGTCGTCGCCGCACTCGCGCTCAGCGGATGCTCGGCGATTGTAGCCGCTCCGACATCCGGATCGTCATCCGCTACCGGTGCACTCGCTGCCGTGCAGAAGGCCGGGGTTCTCACGATCGCGACGGAGGGCACCTACCGTCCGTTTACCTACCATGAGGGCGGTTCTGGTCCGCTCGTCGGTTACGACGTCGAGGTCGCCCAGGCCGTGGCGAAGAAGCTCGGAGTGAAGGCGAAGTTCGAAGAAACCCAGTTTGACGCGATCTTCGCGGGCCTCGAGGCGCACCGCTTCGACGTCATTGCGAATCAGGTTTCGATCACCCCTGAGCGCCTGGCGAAGTATGAGTTCTCCAAGCCGTATACGGTTTCCACCGGGGTCATTGTGGTCAAGTCGAGTGACAACAGCATAAAGTCCTTCGCCGACCTGAAGGGTAAGAAGGTCGCCCAGTCCCTCACTAGTTCCTTCTACACGCTTGCCAAGCAGAGCGGCGCGAACATCGAAGCCGTCGAGGGCTGGGCCCAGTCGGTAGCGAACGTGCAGACTGGCCGAGTCGAAGCGACAGTCAACGACAAGCTGACTTGGCTGGACTTCAAGAAGCACGGCGACGCATCCGGCCTCAAGGTGGCCGCAGAGTCACCCGACTCGTCCAAGAGTGCTTTCGCCTTCACCACGGGCAGCGGAACACTCGTGACTGCGGTTAACAAGGCCCTCGATCAGTTGCGCGCGGACGGCACCTTGAAGAAGATCTCCGTCAAATACTTTGGTGACGACGTCAGCAAGTAGTTGATGATGCGTGCCTCAGAAGTCTGGCTGTGATGAACCAGTCAACATGGGATTTGCTGGTGAGTTCCTTCTGGCCGATGGTGCAGGGGGCGCTCATCGGCACGATCCCCCTCGCCCTGGCGTCCTTCGCAATCGGGCTGATGCTCGCGGTAGCGATCGCGCTCATGCGACTGTCAAAAGTTGCGGTGGTGTCGGGCATCGCGCGCGTGTATATCTCGATCGTGCGCGGGACCCCGCTCCTCGTGCAACTGTTTGTGATCTTCTACGGGTTGCCGTCGCTCGGGCTGGTCATCGACCCGTGGCCGAGCGCCGTGGTGGCGTTCTCGATCAACGTCGGCGGTTATGCCGCAGAGGTGGTGCGGGCAGCGATCCTGTCTGTACCGAAAGGTCAATGGGAGGCCGCGTACATGATCGGGATGTCGCACCGACGCGCACTCACCCGGATCATCCTGCCGCAGGCCGCCCGCGTGTCGGTTCCGCCGCTGTCCAACACTTTCATCAGCCTGGTGAAAGACACCTCTCTCGCCTCGCTCATCCTGGTGACCGAGCTATTCCGTCAGGCCCAGAAGATAGCCGCGTTCAGCGGAGACTTCATGCTGGTCTACCTGGAGGCTGCGCTCATCTACTGGATCATCTGCCTGGCGCTCTCGTCAGGGCAGGGGCTGCTCGAAAAGCGATTGGACCGGTATGTCGCCCGCTGATATTCCTGAACCCCAGCCGGTTACGGCATCCGCGCTGCTGAGGGTCCGTGGCCTGCAGAAGAGTTTCGGCTCTACCCGCGTGCTCGAGTCGATCGATCTGGACGTGGCCCGCGGTGAAGTGCTTGTCCTGATCGGACCATCCGGTTCGGGTAAGACCACTCTACTGCGCTGCCTGAACGGCCTCGAAGTCGCCGACAGTGGACAGCTCGAGGTAGCGGATGAGCTCTCAATCGACTTCGACGTGCCTCCACAGTCCGGGCGCACCAACTCCGCAGCCGCACCGACGAAGAAGCATCTTGCGGCGCTGCGCGACCGCTCGGCGATGGTATTCCAGAACTACAACCTGTTTCCCCATATGACGGTGCTCGAGAACATCGTCGAGGGTCCGATCACGGTGCAGAGACGTGTGCGCGCGGAAGCTACAGCCGAAGCGCTGGAACTGCTTGATCGGGTCGGGCTTTCCGAGAAGAAAGACAACTACCCGTTCGAACTTTCCGGTGGGCAGCAACAGCGCGTCGGGATCGTGCGTGCTCTCGCCCTCCGGCCTCAGCTTTTGCTCTTTGACGAGCCCACATCCTCCCTCGACCCGGAACTGGTCGGAGACGTTCTTGGACTCATGAAGGAACTTGCGCTCGAGGGGTGGACCATGGTGATCGTCACGCACGAGCTGCAGTTCGCCCGAGAGGTCGCGAACGAAGTCGCATTCGTCGATGGAGGCGTGATCGTGGAGCGCGGCACGCCAGAGCGGTTATTCAGCGCGCCCCGTGAGGAACGGACCAGACAGTTTTTGCACCGCCTGCTATTTCCCTTTTAGCGCGGGGCCGACAGGCGGATATCGACCGCTCCCCGTCGGAGCGGGTAGCGCTCTGAAATTGTTCTCATTCGGTGTCACGATCACAGCCGTTCACTGCTCCCAGCGGTAGGGCTTCGAACTCCACTAATCCTTAGTGCGCGGGCTGACCGACCTGATTGGACACGCGGTGCAGTCTCTCGAACGCGCCCTGTCGCCGGATCAGCCGAGCTGTCGCTCCACCGTGACGGAGCGATCCATCACGATGGTGACCGTGTCAAGAGCACTGACCCCGTGGCTCAGTAGTGGTGAACGATTTGATCGTTACAAGAAAAACACAAGAAAAACACGAGATCGGTTGCTCTGCCTGAAATGGAGGATTTCGGACGGTTTATTCGGACGCGAATGGGGATGGGAGAGAATCGAGCAGGTGTCGCGCCAGGGGCCCGGAATCATGCCACGCCCACTCTGCGCCAGAGTCATCTTCCATTCAAGAGGAGGAGGTGCGGGAGTCCGTTGAGGGTCCGGGGCGGAGCAAATGCGCTTCTGACGAACATTGTGTAGGCCTTTCATTAAATGCTCAGAGGCCCCGAAATCAGGGAGTTTCTCGAGAGAGCCGACAAGTCAATTCCAGGCTAAGCGCTGAAAAATTCCACGGTGAAGGTTTCGAATAAGTATCGAACTTACGATTTCGGTGAGATGGAAGGCTGTCTGGTCCGGATGTCAATCGTCGTGGAAAGCTGTTATTGATTGTTATGGAAGTCTGTCTTCATAACAATCAATAAGCTACGAGATTCCGATGACGCAGAAGACCCCTCAGAAGCGATCACTCCTGCTCGCGATGGCGGGACTGTCGACCGACTCCAACTCCGAGCAGAC
>JBKJLH010000093.1:0-6435 GCA_046597035.1 Lacisediminihabitans sp. | reverse complement strand
GCGCTCGGCGATGCCCTCGATCCGCTGCCCGGTGCAGTGACTCTCGAGCCCGTTTTCGGACTCGCGGGCAAATGGGTACCGAGTGAGATGCGTCACAGTGCCGAGATGACCGGCGCGTCGGTGATCGATCGCGTCTCCGTCGTCGTCATCTATCTCTCCTCGATCATCATGGGTAACGCGGCGCGACTGCTCATCCGCGAAGATGTGCGAATACTCACCGAGGGCGTCAAGGAGATCAACCCCGCCGCGGTCGACGAGCTTGTTCCCGGACTCCTCAGCCTCGCGGAGGTGCAGCGGGTACTCCAGGGGCTCCTGCTCGAGCAGGTTCCGATCAACGACCTTCCACGCATTTACGAGGCGCTCTCGCTGCGGGCCAAGGTCTCGGCCGATCCGGAGGGGCTCATCGAAGCCGCCCGTGCCGCTCTCGGCCCGGCCCTGAGCGCCCGTCATCTCGACGGGCAGACGCTGCACGTGATCATGATCGATCCGCTGCTTGAACAGTCGATGCTGGAGGGTCTTCGTCCGTCGGAGCTCGGCACCCAGATCCTCATCGACCAACACGCGCTCGAGTCGCTGCTCAGCTCGGTGCGAGACGTGGTCTCCCGCGCAGAGGGCGCTGGTCACTCTGCGGTGCTGGTCTGTGCCCCGGCGCTGCGCCCGGCCATCCGTCGTCTCGTCTCCGCTCAGTCCGCAGGGCTGCCGGTGCTGTCCTACCAGGAGGTCACGTCGGCCAATGTGAACATCGAGACGGTGGGTGTGGTGCGCGGTGCCGAGTCGATATCAGCTTGAGGGTGCGTCACTCGACGAACTGAACGCCCGCGTCCTCGCGGAATACGGTCCGTTGGCGAAGGTCATCGCGGTCAAGGCCGTCACCTCCGGAGGGATCTCCGGGTTCTTCGCTTCGCGACGCTACGAGATCGAGGTGGACGTTCCGGATGGCACCGCTCGCGACGCCCACACCTTCGACCTACCCACCCGGGCCGGTATCGCGCGACTGCTCGACGATGCGGACACGGCAGAAGCGATCTCGCACTATGGCGACCTGATCCCCCGGCTCTCCACCCACTCCGTCGACTTCGATTCGATCATGGCGGATCTCACCTACAACACCGCCGCAATCGTGCCGCTCATCGATGGGCCGACAGTATTCCGCCAGACCCCCCTCCAGGCGGCGGGTGACCTCGTCCTGGTGGTCGGGCTCGGCGATGATCCACTGCGGGTGGCGCGGGATATGTCGCAGGCATCGGGTCTTCGGGCACTGAGCATCGGCGGAGCGGTCGTCGCCGACGGCTACTTCCGGGTGAAGGACCGTATCAGTGCCATGGCGGCCCGTGCTGCGGGTGTTCGTGAGAATCACAGTGTGTTCATCGCGCTCGGTATCCCCCGCGGTGACGTCGACGACGACGCGATCGCGGCCCTCGAATATCTCGATGCCGACCAGGTCTGGGTGGTGGTGGATGTCGGTCGCAAGCCCGAAGACACCTCCCGCTGGGTGCGTGCGGTGCAGTCGCACGTGCATATCGACGCGATCGCCGTCATCGGCAGCGACACCACCGACACGCCGGAGAGCGTGCACCAGCTCGGTATCCAGGTCGGCTGGCTGGAGAGCAGTTCGGTAGGCTGAGACGGTGCTGGTGTTGACCCGTAAGGCGGGCGAGAAGATCGTGATCGGTGACGATATCACCATTACCATTCTCGACGTACGCGGTGACAGCATCCGCGTCGGTATTGATGCCCCGCGGGGCATCAAGATCCAGCGCGAAGAGGTGCTGCTCGCCGTTGCCGAGGCGAATGTCGCGGCGGCCGCCGCGGATGATTCGATCGAGCAGCAGTTGAAGATCGCGCTCGGTATCGATCCCACGCCAGCGTCCTGACACTGGTTTCGCCGGGGGACAAAGCGGGGTACAAAAAGTGTCCCCCCTACTGGGGACTATGACTCCTCTGCGGGATGCAGGATCGTATCTCTGGGGGAACCACTCAGCTATTGCCCGAACGGGTTTCCTGGTCTTGTCAGAGAGAAGGAAATCATGAGTCCCGACGCGAAGGTTCACTACCTGACCCGCACCACCTTCGATCCCAACGACTCCACGGTTCAGGCTCGTGCGATCATCGATGCCGAGATGAACCACCGCATGGATCTGGTTCACCAGCTCGCCGTCCGGCTCAGTGCGCTCGAAGCGACGATCGGGGCAGTGGATGCGGCCCGCCACGCCGCGATTGCCGCAGGCTGGAGCGAGGCCCAACTACTCGACCTCGGCCTTGGTGCGGTAGAGAACTCGAAGCAGTCGGCTGGACGTCGTGTCGCCCGCCTCGAGACGGAATCGGCGTCTGATGCCGTGCTCGTCGCAGAATTTGCGGGCTAGTCGCTTTCGAAGCCCTCCACGCGCTCGCGGAAGCCAGAATTTGCCAGTGCTATCGACGCCATATCTCCGAACGAGTCCAACAGCTGATCGTCCTCGGCGGTGAAGTCGTGAGACCCGCTTCGTCCGACGCAGAGAATCCCGAGGACCAGCCCGTCGGTCCGCAGGTGAAGTTCGCGGGTAAAGGTCTCGGGCGGCCGATCTGCGTCGGTACCGCACCGGACCAGACGGAGCGGATGCTCCCGTGTCGCGGCCACCGCGAAGACGCCGGAGCCGGCATCCACCAGCGCGACCGCCGAATTCAGGATGCCGTGGAGCAGGGCGGAGCGATCTCGATAGCGGGCTACCGATCGATTCGCCTCGATGAGTTCGCGCAGGCGGGTCTGGGTCAGGAGGACCCGGCGCGCCGCCAAGACCACTTCGTCGAGCGAATGGTCGAGACGAGCTCGGGATTGTGCGGGAAACAACAGCCCGTTTCGAGACGAAATCGCCTCCGGGCGGGATCTCTCGAACGCTCTATCGGCTTTCGAAGACGCGAATTGCGATCTGTACATTTCTCTCCCGGCCTTGTGGTCTTGTCCACCGCCGGGGATCAGAGCGATAACACGAACTTTAGTCGGGCCTCACCGCAGCCGTCAAAGCACGGGGCCAAGCGAGGGCGTACGGTTGAAGAAGTGCGAAGCCTGGTCTCCGCGCGCAGTCGACGCGTTCTTCCGGTGCCGAATGTTCTGCGAACCATGTTCGAGGGCCTCTTATGAGCAACATCGGCGGCGCTCCGAAACCGGCTATCCCTGCTGATCCTCTCGACCTGGAGCCCGGCGACGACCTGTGTCAGCCATTCGTCGACCTGCTCCCGGTGACCGGCGCGTCGATCTCGGTGATCGGTAGGCTCGCACGTCGGGTGACGCTGTGCTCGAGCGACAGCCTCGCCGCGCGTCTCGAGAGCCTCCAGTTCGACCTCGGCGAGGGTCCTCAGTGGGTGGTCATGAAAACCGGGAGTCGCTGTCTCGCCAGCGACCTCTCGCCGCAGCACACAACCAAGTGGCCGGTGTTCGCCGCTGAGGCCTCTCGGCTGGGGGTCGGTGCGCTCTTCGCCTTCCCGATAACCATGGGTGCGGTCACTGTCGGGGTCGTCGACCTCTACTGCAGAACCCCCGGTGGCCTCGACAACAGCGCTACCGCTCTTGCGAGTGCGCTCGCGACCCGGGTGTCTGGCCCGGCAGTCCAGGCCGCGATCAATTCGGCCGAGCAGGAGCATGACTCGGCGTCAGCGGGTTCCCCCACGATGCGTCGCGAGGTGCATCAGGCCACGGGCATGATCCTGATGCAGCTCGGGACGACGGCCACCCAGGCGTTCTCGCTGTTACGCGCTCACGCTTTCGTCTCGGGACGATCGGTCGAGGATGTCGCGAAAGACGTCGTCACCCGGATGCTCGACTTTCGTCACTTGGCCAACTGAGCGGGGATACGATTTGAGAAAGGGAGAGTGACGGATGCGCAAATTGTCTCGAGAATCGCGGCTGAACGCGGCCTTCGTCACGGTCGCCGACACTCTCACTGCCGACTACGACGTCGTGGATCTGCTGCATACACTTGTGACGGAGTGCACGGATATTCTGGACGCCGAAGCGGGTGGCCTCTTGCTGGCCGACAGCACCGGGCAACTTCAGGTGGTCGCATCCACCAGCGAGCGGGCGGACCTGGTAGAAGTTTTTCAGCTCGCCGCCGGTGCCGGCCCCTGCGTCGACTGTTTCGTGAGCGGGCAGCCGGTGTCGGTGCCCGACATCCAAGAGTCGACCGAGAACTGGCCGGCCTTTCGCGCGGCCGCGTTGGCACAGGGCTTCCTGTCGGTGCACGCCACCCCGATGCGGCTTCGCGGGGAGATTATCGGCACCATGAATCTGTTCAGGACGACCGTCGGAACGCTGACTAAGCGGGATGCCGACGTGGCGCAGGCGCTGGCGGATGTCGCGACTATCGGTATCCTCCAGGAACGCGTCGCCGCCCAGTCCCATGTGGTCGCAGAGCAGTTGCAGCGGGCGCTGGATAGTCGCGTGCTCATCGAGCAAGCGAAGGGGGTGCTGTCGCAGTCGGGCGGACTGACTATGGAGGAGGCGTTCATAGTGCTCCGCGCTCACGCGCGCAACAATAATCTCACCCTGCGAACCGTCGCTGAGGCCGTCGCCAGCCGCACTCTCGATCTGATCCCTCAGGACGCGACCACGGTGGAGCACGGTCCGATTCACTAGAGCCTCGTCGAGTCCGCTCGATCACAGAGCCGACGGCCCTTCACTTCCCGCGATCAGAGGTCTAGCTTTGTGGGTGTTGCTCGAGATGCCCGGCAGCGGTCCGTTCGAACGTTCGCAGTGGGGGACATCATGGAATGCACGTCTGCTTTACCCGATCTCGGCGTGGCGAGCACCCGGGTTGCCAGCCCCGGAGACGAGACCGAGCCCCCGGCCGAACCGATTATGGTGATCCTCATTCTCATTGCCGTCGTCACGGCCGTGACCTTCAGTCTTCTGTCAACGATTGGATCGGCACTGCCCTAGCGTTCTGGCGCGCGACGATTCGCATGCGTCCGGTTTGGGCTGGTTCGAAAGGGCTCACACCTCACGCGGAGAAACAACCACGGCGTTGATCGGCTCAGAGGTGAGTGCTGGGGGTCGGGGCAGCACTGAGCCCACCGGACTTGTCGCGTATGTCGGAAACGCGACGTTCGTCGCCCTCGTCCCCGGCGGAGTGGCGCACCATCGATCGGGCCACGACCTGCAACGTACTCGAGAAGGTTTCGAGCTCCGCGGGGCTGAGATCACTCGTTGCGGCTTCGAGCAATTCAACGAAGTCCCGATGCACATCGAGCATCATCTGGTGCGCGAGCGGCGTGAGCTCGAGATACAGGCTCCGACGATCATTCGGATGGTCCACCCGATGCATAAGCCCAGACTCGACCAATCGACGAGAAATGAAGGTGACAGCAGCAGTGGTCATGTCCAGGTACGCGGCGAGCTGCTTCGGTGTGACGCTTTCCTCGGCAGCCACCCGGAAGAGTGCGCGAAGTTCGCTCGGTGAAAGCCCGGCATCCAGTCCGATTCGTTCACGATTGCGCTGCATGACATTGACGAATTCGACGGCCGCTGCCGGGAACCCGTCGAGTGTATGAGTCCTTACAGCACCAATGCTCATGTGACCTCCCGCCCCTAGTGGATCTATAAGTTTACGGTGCACCGAAGATGCAGGATTTGTGTGCTGTCTCTGTTCATTTGACTTTCATATTAACTTAGTAGTTTAGTTAGATTGTTCGATCACTCACCATACGTCCAAGGAGGACCCAGTGATTCCTGACATTTTGTCGCATGGGCAGTACTCCACCGTCTACAACTTCCTGTCGCTCGTCATCGCGTCGCAGTTGTTCACGGCGGTATTCCTGCTCATCTCCCTGCCACGGATCCTTCCGCGCTACCGGCAGGCCATCACGGTGGCGATCATCGTGTGCGGCATCGCTGCGTATCACTACTTCCGCATCTTCGACTCGTTCAAGGAGGCCTTCGTCACGAAGTCGGTCGGAGGCACCGGCAGCTACAGCCAAGCGGTCGGGGTCTCGTTCAATGAGGGTTACCGTTACGTTGACTGGCTGCTTACCGTGCCGCTGCTTCTCGTCGAACTCGTCGCAATCCTCGCGCTGGCGCGCAAGGTGCAGAGAGGCCTTTTGATTCGCCTCGTTCCCGCAGCCGCGCTCATGATCGCGCTCGGGTACCCCGGCGAGATCAGTGGAGATAATCAACTCCGTGGCCTATTCGGTCTGCTCTCGACCATCCCGTTCGCCTACATCCTCTACGTACTCTTCGTGCAGCTCACCAAGTCGCTGAATACGCAGCCTGCCTCGGTTCGCAAGACCCTCGGCAACCTCCGCTGGCTGCTCCTGCTCAGCTGGGGCGTCTACCCGATCGCGTACCTGCTTCCCCTTCTCGGCATCAGTGGAGCGGATGCTTGGGTGTCCAAGCAGGTCGGATATTCAGTCGCGGATATCGTCGCCAAGGCTGTGTATGCCCTGATCCTCTTCGGAGTCGCCAAG
>JBKJLH010000193.1:0-6096 GCA_046597035.1 Lacisediminihabitans sp. | reverse complement strand
GATCGCGGAATCGTCGATGTGCGTGACGAGCCTCGGCAGCCGGTAGAAGGTGGAATCGGATGCCGGATCCCCACGCTCGAAGAACCCGTCGGGATAATCGCGCTCGATTTCGCTCACGGGTCAATGATGCACCCTGATTTTCACGAAGAATCGCGATTCCCAAACCGAATACGCCATCGAGAGGCCCCATTCAACGGTCAGTGCGCTCATCGGGTTATGGGCGGTAGGCGTCACCGAATTTCGCCCAGATTCGCAGCACCACGATTCGACCGATAGTTTCATCGAATATCTATCTCTTCGGTCGGCGTGAGCACGAGCGTTCCGCCACGTGTGCGGTCTGGATGCCTCGAACGCCAGCACGATCCGCATCGACAGAACTCCGTTGAGCAGGATCGATCAGCGCTGCGCCGTGCGCAGTTGGAGGAGTCGAGCCAACTGCGTCCCCGCCAGGTCTCCGACGGGATGGCCCAACGCGCGTCGCTCGCCCATGCCTTTGCCCTTGCCTTTGGCTGGGGCCCCGGAGTGCTCGTGCTCGCCGAGCCTTTCGGGGCCCTCGACGCACTGACCCGGCTGACCGTGCAGGACCTGCTCCTCGACATCCACTGTCTCGAACCGACCACCATCATCCTGGTGACCCACGATGTGGACGAGGTGCTGTATCTCTCCGATCGCGTGGTGTTGCTCGGGCAGGATCCGCAGGGAGGGCCGAACCGCGGATCGGTCATCCGCCGGATCATCGACGTTCCCGGGCAACAGCCACGAGATCGGGCGGATGCCCGCCCCGCGCGGCCGTGGGCCGAGCTGCTCGACGGACTCGGTGTCGCAACTCACCACTCACCATTCACTTCAGCACAGTTAGGGACAACACGATGAAAAAAACAGTTGATCGGTATCGTCGCGATAGCTACCGCAGCAGTAGTTCGTCTCGGTGGCTGTGCGCCGGGTGGAGTGCCGACGCACTGAACATCGACTTCGCCACCAACCCGCTCAGCCTGATCATCACAGACAAAGGTTGGATCGAGAAGAAACTCGGCGGGAAGGTGACGGTCAACTGGATCCAGCCCAGCGGGTCGAACGCCGCATACCAGGCCCTGCGCGCGGGGGTCGTCGACGTGGGCTCAACCGCAGGCTCAATCGCAGACTCCGCCGCACTCCTTGCTCGCACGAACGGTTCGCCGATCAAAGCAATCGACGGCTACTCACTGCCCGACTGGTCTGCCATCCTCGTTCCGGTCGAATCACCGATCACCTCGGTCAAGCAGCTGGCTGGCAAACGATCGCCGCGACTAGGGGGACCGATCACGATTTCATTCTGCTGCAGTCACTGGCCAAGTCTGGGATCGATCTCTCGAGCGTCAAGGTGCAGAATCTGCAGCACGCGGACGGCAAGACTGCTCTCGAGAACGGCTCGGTCGATGCCTGGGCGGGGCTCGATCCGCTGCTGTCGACGAGCGTTGCCAATGGGAGCTCGAAAATTATCTACGACAATGTGAAGTTCAACAGCTACGGTTTCCTCGATGCCACGGAATCCTTTCTCACCCGATGGCCCGATCTCGACCAGGTGATTGTGGACTCCTACCAGAGGGCGCGCGTACGCGATCACAAATCCGGATGAGGCGATCACGATCGTCGCCATAGCTGCGGGTATCGATCCCAAGATCGCCGCCGCAGTCATCAAGAATCGCACCGAGTTCAACATCGACACGGTGCCGGGAGCCAGGCAGTCTGCCGTGCTGAAACTTCTTGGACTGATTTTCGTAGCAGCCGGTGACGTCTCAAACCACGGTGCCATCGACGCTGCCCTCTCGAGCTTGAACGACCCGAGGTTCGCGAAAAAAGCCGATCCGTCCGCCTTTGGCTGAGACGCGTTCGGTCTCAGCGCGTTGGAGTCCGATTCTCTGGGGCGCCGTACTACCGATCCTGCTGGTCGCATCCTGGCAGCTGATCACCTTTCTTCACGTCGTGCCGGCCTATCGGCTGCCGAGTCCTTCCGAGGTCTTCCTCGCGGAAACCGACCTCTCCCAACGCGGCCTGCTTTGGAATGACATCGCGATCTCCACCCAACGCGTCCTGCTCGGTTTCGTATTCGGATCTATCCTCGGGCTCGTGCTCGGCGCGTTAGTTGGTCTTTCGAGCCGGGGCAGTCGCCTGCTGGCGCCGACGGTCGGTGCGTTTCGTGCGGTTCCTTCCCTCGCCTGGGTACCGCAGCTCATCCTCTACCTCGGCATCAACGAGGACGAGAAGGTGATCCTCATCACCATCGGAGCCTTCTTCCCGGTCTTTAGGATCGTCTCGGGCGCCCTCCGCCACGTCGACCGGCAGCTGGTCGAGCTCGGTCAAGCCTTCGGGCTCCGGCGACTGCAGCTCCTGCTGACAGTGCAGTTGCCCGCGGTGATTCCCGCCGTGGTGTCGGGTTTGAGACTCGCACTGGCACAGGCGTGGTTGTTCCTGGTCGCGGCCGAGATCATCGCGGTATCCGTCGGACTGGGATTTTTGCCCACCGATTCGCAGAACAACGGACGAATTGACCGGCTATTCCTCGCGATCATCCTGCTCGCACTGCTCGGCAAATTGACCGATGCACTGATCGGTCTGCTCGAGCGATACCTTCTCGCACGCTGGAGCTAGGACACTCGGGTCACACCGCGTGCGAGTCGAGTCGCTGTGAATGTGCGTCTTCCCCTGCGGATGTCTGAGCGAGCGCGGGCTGCCGACACCGTCCGATAAATTTCTTGGCAACACCATTCGGCGCGCGTCACCGGAGCATCCAAAACCCCTTGGGAGGGTGGGAGCTCCGACGTCGAATACGTCGCAGAAGCCTTCGGTGGAGCGGTGTGGATCGGCCGTGTCAGCGGAGCTGGTCGTTCCGAGGGCCTTATTCGATGTCACCGTCGGCGAGGATGGTCGAGAGCGATCCCGTGAACTCGTCGGGTAGCTCGAGGGGGCGGCGGTTGAAGTAGCGGTGGCCCTTCTTCCAGAAGACCAGGATCGGCACGATTCCGAGCGCAAGGGTTCCGAGGCCGATCGCCAGAACGATCGTCGAAAGTGACGGGATCGACACCACGAACACCCACGCCATAAAGAGTGCTCCGATTGCCGGCCACAGCCCGATGAAGATGAAGTTCTTCACCGACTTGAAAAGGATCTTGCGGTACGAGACCACGACAGCAATTCCGGCGAGGGCATAGTAGAAGGCGATCTGAAGGCCGATCGAGCTAATGGCATCGCCAAGGATCGTTCCGATGCTGCCAATGAAGTTGGAGCCGATGAAGAGGACGAGTGAGACGCAGGTCACGACGATCGTGGCGACAGCCGGAGTGCGCCACTTGGGGTGTGAACGTCCGAATGCCTTCGGTATCGTGTGATCACGCCCCATTGCGAACAGGGTACGGGTGACCTGGATCAGCGTTGTCTCGAGTGTCGCGATCGTCGACAGCATGACGGCAATGATGAGGATCTTGCCACCGATCCCCGGCCAGATCGCTTCGCCGAGGACTCCGAGTACATTGCCGCCATTGTCCTGGATGGTCTTCGCCGGGAGCATGGTCTGGATAGCGACGGTGAACACCTCGAACAGGATGAAGACAATGACGACGCCGACGATTCCGCCAATGCCCGAGCTTTTGCGTCCATTCTTTGTCTCTTCGCTGAGGTTTGAACTCACGTCCCATCCCCAGTAGTAGAAGGCGGCGATGAGGGCTGCGGCGATGAACGCGCCCGGACCAGTGAAGTGACTGAAGCCGAACCAACTCCAGGAAAAAGCCGGCCCGGCATGGTGGCCGAGCGCGGCCTGGACGATTGCGACAACCGCGAAGATGGCAAGAATGGCGACCTCGATTGTGGACATGATCCACTGGGCTCGTGCGGTGATCCGAACACCGACGAGAACGCAGGCAGCCATCACCAGAAACCAGATTGCACCGATTCCGGTAACGAGCATCACATTATTGGCTTGGCTGGGATTGATGAGGGCGACCGTTGCTGCGCCAGCAGGAAGGGCACCCGCCACCATGAAGATCGTGGCCGAGACGACGAGGGCCCAGCCGGAGAAGAATCCGAGGACCGGATGCAGCGCCCGCCCGACCCACGAGTACGCCGCACCAGCGTGCACATCCGCACGCCCAAGGTAAGCGAATGCCCATGCGATGCCGAGCATCGGCAGCCCACACCAGAGCAGTGCGGCCGGACTCGCAAGTCCCGCTGCCGCAACAAGTGCCGCCGTCGTCGCGGCGATCGAGTAGGCCGGAGCGCTTCCGGCCACGGCCATCACAATTGAGCCGGCCGCAGAGACCCCGTCTGCCTGGAGCGAGTGCACCGGTTCGTCGGGACCGCCGGCCGGGGTGGCGTGATCACCAGTGCTGATGATGGTCTCTCGTGACACGATACGTCCCCTTTAGGTTGACCAAATCAAGTTGCCGAAAGCTGATGTCCCGATTTCCCGGGGCGCAACATTGCGTGAGGGGAAACTAACACCATCTGAGCCAAGTCCACAACGATATCCGTACTAATCACTGCAATAAATATTGATTACGGCAGTATTGCAAGGGGAATCAACGATATCCGAAGTACAGGAACAGCCTCGAACCTACAGCGGCTGAGAACGGCCGGCCACCGATTTGCTCACAATCCTCCAAAAGGCCAGTGGGGCCAGCCCCGTTTCTGGCCCAGTGTCTGCCCGACTTCGCGGATGAGCGCAGTGGATTCCGCGACCCGTAGGGCGGGTATCCGGTTGTTCGACTCGAACACCGTGCGGGAACCCCTGGCCGAAGTCACTCGACCACCCCACTTCCACGGGATCGCGACGATGCCTGCATCCGCCGGCTGTGATTTCTGGAACATCGGAAGGCTCGCTGCGTGACCCCGGGCTCTGGCCCCGACGATGGCGAACTACCAGCCAGCGTGATCACAGGCCGACGCTCCCCTGCATGATTCCACCGTCGATGAACACAGTTGTGGCGGTCATGTACGCCGACTTGCCCGAGGCGAGAAAGACGACCATGTCAGCAATCTGCGATGGGTCGGCCATACGGCCGAGCGGGATGGCGGCGTCGAGTTGCTTGAGCCTCTCCGGGTCGTTCAAGGTGGCGGTGTTGTTGGGCGTCGCGACAGCGCCGGGAGCGACATTGACAACGCGGATGCCGTGCGGCCCGAGTTCGACGCCGCCAGTGCGGGTCAGCATCCGGGTTCCGCCCTTTGAGACGCAGTAGGCCACATTGCCGGGCATCGGCCAGTCCTCGTTCACGGAGGAGATATTGATGACGAGCCCCGGTGGTATCGAGGATCGAGGTGCGCACCTCGACGCCGGCATTGTTGACGATGACGTCGAGTCGGCCGAAGGTGTCGACGGCAGTCGCGATCAGCGTGCGTAGGTCGTCGATCGTGCTGACATCCGCGTCCACTCCGACGGCACGGCCACCGGCGGCCTCGATTTTCGCGATGATGCTGTTCGTCTCATCCTTATTCGTGACGTAGTCGATTCCTTATTCGTGACGTAGTCGATAACGATGTTGGCCCCCTCGGAGGCCGCGGCCAGCACGATTGCTTCGCCAATTCCGCTGTTCCCCTCCGTGACGATGATGGTGTTCCCTTCGAGCAGCATGTGGTCACCGTTCCATTCGCACGGCCCGGAACCGGGTCGCCCGAGCGGACCACTGCTGGCGGCTACACCGACGATGGGAGGACTCCTCCGAGGCTCGATTAGGGCGCATGGGTCAGAATGGGCGCATGGAACACGATGCGCGCGCTGCGGAGCGCGGCCGTCTCGAAGAGGCGAACACCGGCGTGATCGCCTGGCGAGACTGGGGTCCGTATCTGGCCGAGCGTGCGTGGGGATCGGTGCGGGAGGACTACAGCGCCGACGGTAATGCCTGGGTGTCGTTTCCCCACGACCATGCGCGGAGCCGCACCTACCGGTGGAACGAAGACGGCATGGCCGGGTTCTCGGATCTCGACCAGAACTGGTGCCTGTCGCTCGCTCTATGGAATGGCGTCGATCCGATTCTGAAGGAACGGATGTTCGGCCTCGCCAGCGAGGAGGGGAACCACGGCGAAGACGTCAAGGAGTACTGGTGGTACACCGACGGCACTCCGACGCAT
>JBKJLH010000191.1:0-71139 GCA_046597035.1 Lacisediminihabitans sp. | reverse complement strand
TCCTGATACAGGAAACGTCAGAGATGTCCTGATGCAGATTTGTCAGGCATGTCCTGATACATCACACTTCGAAATTTGCACCCGTGCCCACCGTTTGCCCACAACCGAGGAACGTCTGCTGATTGCCAGCAGTGCCCGACGTCACCGAAAACCCGGAGTTCCGCGGAAATCGGGCGCACCGCCCGCTGCTTCACTGGTCCAATCCGCTCTTGTAAAGCGGGGGTCGTCGGTTCGAATCCGACAGGGGGCTCCACTCGCGCGACCGCCTTCCATTGGTGCGAACACCTGCAGTTCTGCCCAAGCGAGTGGACGCAGGTGTGGATGGTGGACGCTACGAAACGGGTCAGGCCGCGACGCCGAGCTTGTTCAGGGAGTCCTCGACGATCGTGAGTCCCTGCATGCCGGGCAGCCCCGAGATGGCGGCGTCGATCTTGCGAGCGCCCTTACGCCCCTCCGGTCCGCCCATGAGGTGACCCATCACGTGAATGACCTCGGAGCGATCCATGATGCTGGAGCCGACGGGAGCCCAGAAGTTCTTGAGCGCGAAGCGCGCAAGCACCTGCGCCTTGCGACTCTTGGCGAGGCGATCACGGGCCTGAGAGGTATAGAAAGCGACATGGCGGGCCTCCTGCCTCGCGATCCGCTTCAGCAGTTCGGCCAGCACCGGGTCTTCCTCGAGCTCGGCCATGCGGTTGTAGGCGGTGATTGCGGACCACTCGTTTGCCGCTCCCCAGGCCATGTGCACCGCCACGAAGTCCGAGCCGACGAGCTTGCCGGCGATGGACTGTTTGATCGGATCGAGCTTGTCCTTCCACCCCAGCTTCAGCCGGTCCGCCTTGATCTCGTCGAAGTCGACGACGATGCCATGGATGCCGAGAACGGTGGCGAGCGCCTCCCCATGCCAGAACTCCTCGCGGTTCCACATCGTCATGAATGCACTCATGTCCGCCTCCTTATGGGAGGGGGTGGTGAGCAGGTCACGGGTATAGCAGACGGTGTGATATTCCACATCCGCCATATATCGCAGAGTGCGCAACGACCCGTGCGACAGCGGATGCTCGCGAAAACGCTCGAGGTCGAGATCGTCCCAATTTACATTGACCGAGGTCGCGGTGTACTTGTCTACATCGAATGCCATGTGCTGTGGGGAGAGGCCGTGTGGCTACTCTCCCGCTCCTCTCGGGCTTACCGGGTCCGTGCGGTGGGATCCGCGCTTCCAGTTGTGGATGCTCCACCTTCTTCGTTGCGCTTCGCGTGACAGATTGGTGTCGGGATTGACCGCACTGGGATTTCCCAGCAGTTCGAGCCACACCAGGTCGGCGTGACTATCACCGTAGCCATAGCTCTGCGACAGATCGAATCCATTCGTCTCGGCGTAACGAAGCAACCAGGCTGCACGCGCCTCATCCACCAGCGGCGGCTGGGCGAGATAGCCGGTGAGCACGCCGTCGCGTTCGTGCATCGACCCCGCGACCACCTCGTCGAAGAGATCGGCGAGGGGGGCCACGAGCGTACCGATGGACCCGGTGACCAGAACGGTGCGATGACCGGCAGCGCGGTGTTCCTTGATACGCGCGATCGCCGCCGGCATGGTGTGGCGCAGCAGGGTCTCGCGGTAGCCGCCGGAGACGACGCTCTCGAGCCTCGCGACGGGCATCCCGCTGTAACGACGGAGGAACACCCGGATGAACTCGCCACGGTCTCGGCGCTCAGCACTCAGGTAGCCGGGGAGCGAGCCGAGCAGGCTCGCCACTTCGCCGGGCCAGGCCGCCTTGCGGAATCCTGCCGAACGCACCCAGAGATACTGCTCGACGATGTTCGAGTCGACGACGGTGCCTTCGAGATCGAAGACGGCCACGACATCCGTGCGGACCGGAAGCGCTTTTTCCACTCTTTCCGACGCCGCCGGACGCACTGCGAACGCGCGGGTGAGGGTGGTGATGGCCGGGAAATGTACGCGCTGGAGGTAGTCCTCCCAGTCGATCGTCGTCACGTCGAACCCGGTATCGTCACCGGGTTTCAGCCCCAAGGACTCGCCGAGAGCACGCAGCTGCCGATCATCGAAGATGATCTCCGTCTGCACGTAGGCGCGATAGAGCTCGGCGAAGTTACGCAGCGACTCGAGATCACTGCGCCGGCTCGTCACCTTCGCGATCTGAGCGCGCGTGCGTTCCGTGGACGGGAATCGTTCGAGGAGCTGCTCGCGCCGATCGTTCCAGCGCTCCTGATTGCGCAAGGCTCGCTCAACCTTGCGATCACCCGGAAAACTCCAGGTGGGCACGCGCACCTGGCCTTCGCTGACGTGCGGCATCGGGTTAGCCGTGAAGAACTCTTTCATGTTCTGCAGCATTCGGTGGATCGGCAGCGGGTTGCTCGCGCCGGAACTCACATGCACATACTGGGCGGTCGGCGACGGGCGTGCGGCGATCGCCAGGATCGCGTTGACCACGAAGTCGACCGGGATCACATCGAGCACGCTATCGGGAAGACCGGGGAATTCGGGCAGAAGTCCGCGACCGTAAGCGAGGATCAGCGGATCGGCAACCTTGAAGCCGTCGATCCAGCCGGGGAACGGATGCTGCAGCGCGCTCTCGATGATCGCGGGGCGCACGACAGACAGTCGGTGACCGGCATCGCCCCACATCTCTTCCGCTGCACGTTCGGCGAAGGCCTTGGTGAGCGTGTAGACGTCGGTCCAGCCGAGGCTCTCCGCGCGGGTGCGGCCGTAGTCGACGAGACGGGCACGCACCCACTCCACGCGTGCGGCTTCTGACGCTTTCGCGACTGCCTGCGGACCTTCCTTGCCGTGGTCGGCGCGGGCCTCGCCCAGAAAGCGACGAAGGGTCTCGGGCTGGCGTGAGGCCATCTCGACGCGCACGCGGGCATCACGGGCGGCGTCGAACTCACTGCGCCAGTGCACGGAGTGGGCGAGACGCGCTTCTGGCACGATTCCCTTGCGGATGCCGCCGACGTACGCCGTCGAGACGTGCACGACGTGCGGATCGGCACCGCTGTCGCGGAGCGCGGTGTAGAGCGCGACCGCCCCCCCGAGATTGGTCTCGAATGCCTGGTCGATCGGCGGATCGAAGGAGACCGAGGAGGCACTGTGGATGACGATATCCAGGTCTGCCGGGAGCGCGGGAACCGAACCGAGGTCGCCCTCGATGACCCGCAAGCGCTCGCGCACGGAGCGCTCGACCTCATCATCGCCAACGCGCTCTCTCCAGAGGCGGAAGACCGGTTTACGCAGCAGCGTGCGGAGGCGATCGGTGGCGCTGGTGCTGCCCTTGGAGCGGATCAGCAGCGAGATCGTGGTGTCCGGATGCGACGAGAGTAACCGCTCGAGAATCGCCTGCCCGACGAACCCGGTGCCACCGGTGAGGAAGATGTGAGAGGAGCCGAGGCCCGTCGCGGGGGCGGCCTTCGGCTTCGCCCGCGACTTTCGCACGGAAGCCGTGCGAACCGGCGCCTTCTTCACCTCATCCTCGGGGGTGCTCACGCGCGCAGCTTCCGGGTGACGGCATCGCCGATGCGGGAGTCCATGCCGGGCAGATCGGCGACGCGATACCCGATGTCAGCGGCCCGCGCGCGACCCTCGTCCCCACCGAATACGGCGTGTTCAAAAAAGGAACGGTCTTCGCCCGCGCGGTCGATGGCACCGAGCGGCCAGGCCTGGCGCTCCAGCGAGCGGCGCGTAAGCGACACCGCGCGCGGATCTTCCGCCAGTCGCCGTCTTGCCTCGTCGTCGAAGAAGGCACGGTGGCGTTCCTTCACCGCGACGATCGTGGCAATCGTCGACGATAGCGCCGGGCTCGCGCTCGCAACATCCAGCCGGTCGTATGCCGCGCGGGTGACCCATTCGTCTACGAGGCCGGTGGTGACATGAGCGCCGATGATCGGCACCCCCTGGATGAGCCCGGCGATGGCCCGCCGGATGGGACCGCGGCGCTCGACAGTCTCAGTGCGGGAGTGGCGTGCGGACCCCTCGGCGGCGTCATGCGACTTCGACTGGCCGTTCGCCTCGAGCACGGCGTCGAGGGCATCCGCGATCCAGAATTTCTCAAAAGCCCAGGTCACGAGAAATGCGGTGATACGCGCGTCCTTATGGGTGGCCGTTACCAACAGATTACGCAGCTGCTCCATCGTGCCGCTCTCGAGGCGAGCGAGATAACGCACGGAGCGGATGCTTTCGGCCGAGAGTGGCTCGGTCCCGAAGTCAGAGAGATGCAGTGTCCCGCGGTGGTTGCCCTGCGCCGTGCGGGCAAAGCCGCGCACATCAAATCTCGTGCCACCAGTCTCGGTCGAAGCGTCGCCCGAACCCGCCGCGGAATCGGTGGTGGAATCGCTGTTCGCGAATGTCATGATTTCAAGCCTTTGCTGCCATCGGAGCCCCCGTTTAGGCAACTCCTGCCCCCTGAGCAGCGTAACCTAACGGCATGGCTGTAGCTCTCGTCACCGGCGGGACGTCTGGCATCGGTGCCGCGTTCTCTCGTCTCCTCGCTCTGCGAGGATTCGATCTCGTGCTCGTCGCTCGGTCGACCGAGCGGCTCGAGGAGATGGCGATCGAGCTGAGAGCCCTTGGCCGCACCGTTGAGTTGCTGCCGGCCGATCTCGCGGACCGCCACGCGGTGACACGAGTGGCCGATCGACTGAGCGATTCCGCTCGCCCGATCGACCTTCTGGTGAACAATGCCGGTTTCGGAATGCATGTGTCGCCACTCGATCCGGATGTCTCGGAATTCGATCGTGGATTCGAGGTGATGGGCCGCGCGGTGTACGTGCTGAGCGGAGCCGCGGCACGTGGGATGGTTGCGCGAGGGTCCGGCAAGATCGTCAATGTCTCGAGTACGGCCGGATTCCTCACCATGGGCGCCTATTCGTCGATCAAGGCCTGGGTCACGTCCTTCACCGAGGGGCTCGCGGTGGAGCTGCGGGGCACCGGCGTCAGCGTCACGGCACTCTGCCCGGGTTGGGTGCGGACAGAGTTTCATGAGCGAGCCGGCATCCGTTCGGGAAGTATCCCAAACTTTATGTGGCTCGACGCCGAACAACTCGTGAGCGCAGCATTGCGCGACGTCGATCGAGGCAAAGTGATTTCCATACCTACTCTTCGCTACCGAGCTCTCATCGGGTTGGCCGGCCTTGCCCCCAAGAGTGCCATCCGTTCATTCTCCGGCGCGATTTCGTCGTCGCGGCGGAAGCCCGTGGTGCGGTGACGGTGCGGATGCCTCCGCGGCCTCGCCCCGCGGGGCCGCGTTCCGCTGCCAAGCGACTTCACGACCGTTTCAATTCGCCCTATCAGGCCGTTGCCCGCTTTCTCGCGCAGCGTGCGCTGCTGAAGCCTCTCATCTGGTCGCTCACCCGGGTCACCGTGGTTCGAAGCGACAAGCTCAAGGACGTCAAAGGCGGCTTCGTGGTCGTTGCCAACCATTCCAGCCACCTCGACACGCCGCTGATCGTCGGGTCGCTCCCCCGCCCGCTTGCCCGGTACCTCGCCGCGGGAGCCGCGGCGGACTACTTTTTCAACGTGTGGTGGCGCCGCGGTCTGACCGCTTTGTTCTTCAACGCCTTCCCGGTGCGTCGAACCGGCACGGAGACCTCCTCGACCAGCGCGCGCTCCCTGCTGATGCGGGGCATCCCGGTACTGATTTTCCCGGAGGGTACCAGGTCCAAAGACGGCGAGCTTGGTCGGTTCAAGCCGGGTGCCGCCGCCCTGGCCGCCGCCTGCGACGTCCCCTGCATCCCGGTGGCCCTCATTGGAGCGCACATCGCGCATCCCCGTGGCACCAACTGGCCGAGACCCGGCCGGTTACCCGTCGGCGTAGTCTTCGGAGACCCGCTGCGAGTCGCGGAAGGTGAGTCCAAGGGAGAATTCGCCGAGCGCACCCGCCTGGAGATCGTGCGCCTGCGAGACCTGCATTCGGCCGATATCCTCGGCCGTCACCTACGGCCCCGGCAGAAATGACCGCGGTACCCGAATCAAAAGGAGTTCAGAAGTGACCGATGTTCAGCACATGAAGTGGTGGGGCTGGGGACGGGATGGCGTCGCATTTCATCACGACGACAAGCCCGGGTTCGCGCCCTTCCTCACCTTCGCCCTAGGGGTCGAGCCGGGAGCACCAACAGAGGCTCCTCCCTCGTTCGACGATCTCGACGTGCCAGCCAGCCGAGCGAGCGCGGACTTCGTTGCTCGGCTCACTGCCATCGCTGGCGACGAGCACGTGACTACGGATAACCACAGCCGCGTTGTGCACACCTTCGGCAAAAGCATCCGTGACCTGATCCGCGTTCGTGCCGGATCCCTTGCCCGCACCCCGGACGTGGTCATCTATCCGGCCGACGAGTTCGAGGTTCAGCAGGTGGTGGATGCCGCGGTCGCGGCCGATGCCGTGATCATCCCGTTCGGCGGCGGAAGCAATATCGTGGGCAGCCTCGAGCCGCTCGCCGAAGAGACCCGCACCGTGATCTCGCTCGATCTCGGTCGCCTCAACCGAGTGATCGACATCGACGAAAGTTCCGGCCTCGCCCGCATCGAGGCCGGAGCCCAGGGCCCCGACCTCGAAGCCCAGCTCGAGAAGCGCGGCTGGACGATCGGCCACTTCCCCGACAGCTTCACGCACTCCACGGTCGGAGGATGGGTTGCCACTCGCTCGTCGGGCATGCAGTCCGACAAATATGGCGATATCGCAGACATCGCCAAGGGGCTTCGTGTCGTGCGCCCGGGAACCGTGCTGGTGATCCGTGCCGTGCCGAGCGCCTCCACCGGTCCGAGCGTTCGCGAGATGATCCTCGGCAGCGAGGGTCGGCTCGGTGTGATCACCGAGGTGACGGTGCAGGTGCACCGCATCCCGGCTAAGCGAGAGATCCAGGCGTACCTCTACCCCACCTGGTCCGATGGCCTCGCGGCGATGAAGGAGATCTCGGAGAGCGATGCGACCCCCTCGGTCACCCGTGTTTCCGACGGACGCGAAACGGTGTTCTCATTCGCGACCAGCAAAAAGAGCACGGGCATCTCCAGCCTCGTGACCAAGGGACTCGGTGTCTTCCTCAAGGCGAAGGGCTGGGACACCGACAGGATGTGCCTGTCATTCATCGGCTACGAGGGCAGCGTCGAGCACGTCGCCCGCAACGAGAAGCTGGTCGGACGTATCGTCAAACGGCACGGCGGCATCGGGGTGGGCAAGGGGCCCGGTGCCCTCTACGACCAGAAGAAGTTCGACACTCCGTACATCCGCGACTTTCTGCTCGATCTCGGCGGATCAGCGGATGTCTCGGAGACCTCGGCACCCTGGTCGAAGCTCTCCGGGCTCTACGACAACGTGATGGTCGCGGCGAACAAAGCCTTCGACGAGATCGGGGTGAAGGGCTGGATCATGGCCCATCTGTCACACTCGTATCACTCGGGTGCCTGCCTGTACTTCACCTTCGCCTACCTGCCGAGCGGCGACTCGCTCGACCAGTACGACGTGGTCAAGAGCGCCATCCAGCAGGCTTTCATCGATTCCGGCGGAACGGTATCCCACCACCACGGCGTCGGGCTGGAGCACGCTCCGTGGCTCGAACAGGACATTTCGACCAGTGGGGTCGCGGTGATGCAGGGACTGTTCGAGTCCGCCGACCCGACGAACACCTTCAACCCGGGCAAAATCATCGCCACTGCTCCAGTGCGGGCGGCAGCACTGGCCGACTAGCCCGGCCAACCAGCGTCGTGACTGTTCCGCGGCGACGGGTTTGGGCCGGAGCGAGCCGGCACAGTCCTGTCCCGCGGGAACACCCGCGTGGCCGAAACGCCCCCGACTTAGTCGCCGGCGCCGGTCGACGGCGAGGGACTCGGACTTGGCGAACTCGTCGAGTTATCGCTGAAGCTGTCTCCCGCGGCCTTCGACACTGCGCTGGCGAAGTCCGCGGCGTTGTTGATCGCGCCGTCGTACTTCTTGCCGTTGATGATGATCGTCGGGGTGCTGGCCAGTTTCTTCACGTCGGTACCGGCGAGGGGGTCGGTCGTCGCGCGTGCTGTCGCAGCGTTAGTCCAGGACTTGAACTTCTGGTCCTCGATGCAGGACGCGATCGAACCTGCCCCGGTCACCTTCGCCTGCCTGGCGAGGGAGATGATCTTCTCATCCTTCAGTCCATCGCTGTTCTCCTTCGGCTGGTTCTCGAAGAGCAGCGCGCTGAAGTCGAAGAACTGGTCCGGCGAGTAGTTGGCCACACAGGCTGCCGCATTGGCAGACCTCGTGGAGTACTTGTTGCCGAGCGATGCCTGGTCGAGGATGGAGACGGGATGGATCTCGAGCGTGGCCGCCCCGATGGAGATCCACTTCTTGATTTGCGAGGCGTTAGTCGCTTCGAACTCTCGACACCGGGGGCACTGATAGTCCACATACAGCCGGAGGGCGATTACGTTCGGCGCGTTTGTCTTCGACGGCACCGGAGTGGCGTCTGGCTGGAGCGCGGGAGTCGGCACTGCCTTGAAGCCCTGGCCGATTTTGATGCCGTCACTGAGCATGTTCGCCGGGCCGGGGGAAGGAGGACGCACGCTGTTCATGATTACGAGACCGATCACAGCGACGATGGCGACAACCAGGACGGCAAGACTCCCCTGCAGGATCACGCGGCTGCGCCGATCCTTCTTCTTCTGCTGCTCGCGGAGCGCGCGGGACTTGTCACGCGCGGCTTCCCGCCTCTCGTTTTTGCTCAGACCCGTGTCACTCGAACTCTCGTAGGTCATCGAACCTCACTCACTATCCATCAATGCCGTGGCTATCAGCCGCTGCAGTTTGCCGTGAGCGGAGCCTTATGAACACTAAACATGCTGTCTGGGAAAAAGCCAGAATGCCCTGCTGTCCAGCGTATCCAGACGGACGACCCTCCCGGCGTGCCCCGTTCCGGTGACATAATGAGGGAGCGTTACCATCCATTCACTACGGATCGTCCGGCACGTACCTGCCGGTGAAGGAGCTGTACAACCATGGCATCTGTCACTTTCGACAAAGCAACCCGTCTCTACCCCGGCTCGACCAAGCCCGCGGTGGACGCGCTCGATCTCCATGTGGCGGATGGTGAGTTCCTCGTTCTCGTCGGCCCCTCCGGCTGCGGAAAGTCCACCTCGCTTCGCATGCTCGCGGGCCTGGAAGAGGTCAACGAGGGCAATATCCTCATCGGTGACCGCAACGTCACCGATGTGCCGCCGAAAGACCGCGACATCGCGATGGTGTTCCAGAACTACGCGTTGTACCCCCACATGACCGTCGCCGAGAACATGGGCTTTGCGCTGAAGATCGCCGGTATCAACAAGGACGAGCGCGCGACCCGCGTACTCGAAGCCGCCAAGCTGCTCGACCTCGAGCCGTACCTCGGGCGTAAGCCGAAGGCACTCTCCGGTGGCCAGCGCCAGCGCGTCGCCATGGGCCGGGCAATCGTGCGCCAGCCCCAGGTATTTCTCATGGATGAGCCGCTGTCGAACCTCGATGCCAAGCTCCGTGTGCAGACCCGTACCCAGATCGCCTCCCTCCAGCGTCGTCTCGGCGTCACCACCGTCTACGTCACACACGACCAGACCGAGGCGCTCACCATGGGTGACCGCATCGCGGTACTGAAGGATGGTGTGCTGCAGCAGGTCGGAACGCCCCGCGACCTCTACGCAAACCCCAAGAACGTCTTCGTGGCCGGCTTCATCGGCTCGCCCGCGATGAACCTCTTCACCGCGGACCTCGTCGACGGTGGCCTCAAATTCGGAACCGCAGTGGCCGCTCTCGACCGTGCCTCCATGGGCAAGACCGACAACACCAAGGTCACCATCGGTGTCCGGCCGGAGGACGTGCGCGTCTCCTCGACCGGCGAAGGTCTCGAGGTGCATGTCGACCTCGTCGAAGAGCTCGGAGCGGACGGGTACCTGTACGGGCACACCGAAATCGACGGCGCGCGCGTCGATCTCGTCGCTCGTGTCGATGGTCGCTCGCACCCGAACTCCGGCGAGACGGTGTTCATCCTCCCGGAGCCGGCCCACGTGCACGCCTTCGACATCGAGTCGGGCCACCGTCTCAGCAAGGCCGTGGTCGACTGAGCGTCGGAACTCTCTCGGTGCGGGCGACGATCTCGATCGTCGCCCGCACTTCTTTGTCAGCGTCACCACACCGTTAGGCAGGACAGATGAGCGGATCCCTCAACATCACCTCGGCGACCGTCGATCCCGCACTCCTCGACCTTCCGTGGAACCTTCCGTTGGACACGTGGCCAGACAGCGTCATCGCCGCCCTGCCGAAGGGTATCTCGCGCCACCTCGTGCGGTTCGTGCACCTCAGCGGCTACGTGATCGCGATTAAAGAGACCTCATCGGAGCTCGCCCGTCGCGAGTACGAGATGCTCCGCACCCTGCAGAAGCTCGATGTGCCCTGCGTCGACCCGCTCGCGGTGATCACCAATCGGTCGGATGACGAGGGCAACGAACTCGACTCCGTGCTCGTCACCCGCCACCTCAAATTCTCGCTGCCCTATCGGGCGCTGTACTCGCAAACCCTTCGACCCGAGACCGCCACCCGCACCGTCGACGCGCTCGCCGTGCTGCTGGTGCGGCTGCACATCATCGGTTTCTTCTGGGGTGATGTGTCGCTCTCCAACACTCTCTTCCGCCGCGACGCGGGTTCATTCGCGGCCTACCTCGTGGATGCCGAGACCGGCCAGCTCTATAACGGCCTCTCGAACGGCCAGCGGGAGAACGACCTCGAGATCGCTCGTGTCAATATCGCCGGAGAGCTTCTCGACCTCGCCGCCGGCGGGCGACTCGAGGAGGGGCTCGACCCGGTCGAGGTGTCGAACGGTATCGTCGCGGCCTATCGCACCCTCTGGAAAGAGCTCACCGGATCCGAATCCTTCTCCTCCTCCGAGCGCTGGCGTATCAACGAGCGCGTTGAGCGGCTCAATGAGCTCGGTTTCGATATCGAAGAGCTGGCGATCAAAACGGATGACGCTGGCTCGCGGGTTCGCATCCAGCCGAAGGTCGTGGACGCTGGGCACCACCAACGTCGCCTGTTGCGCCTGACCGGACTCGACGCTCAGGAGAACCAGGCGCGGCGTCTGCTCAACGACCTCGACTCCTACACCGCCACCTTCGACAAACAGGGGGACGACGAGGAGATGGTGGCCCACGAGTGGCTCGCCAAGGTGTTCGAACCGGTGATCCGCGCCATCCCGCGTGACCTCAAGGGACGACTGGAACCCGCGGAGATGTTCCACCAGCTGCTCGACCACCGGTGGTATCTGTCGCAGAACGAGAACCGGGACGTCCCCCTCGCCGAGGCCGTCAGTTCGTACATCGACACCGTGCTGCGCCATCGCCGCGACGAGGCCACCGTGATCGCACCGGCCACCGGCACGATCACCCTTCCGGTCGACGTCATCGCCGAAGACGACTGGCGCTCGAAGGTCTGAGCGGCAGAACGTCATTCACCGAGGTGGAACGCCCGCCCACAGTCATCCATTATTCAGGAACTGTTGCGACGGATGGGGCCCCCGAGGCAGGATGTCACCCCACCTGCCACTCCAGCCCCAGCAGCAACAGACCTTCCTGAATAATGAAATACGCACGAGAGGGAGGGCACACCCCGCGGCCTACTTCTTCTTTGCGCGCTGCTTCGAAATCTCGTAGAGGGTCACACTCGCAGCGATCCCAGCATTGAGCGATTCGGTCGCCGAGCTGATCGGGATCGAGACGACGGCATCGCAGGTCTCGGTGACGAGTCGCGACAGTCCCTTGCCCTCGCTGCCGACGACTAGGACGAGCGGTTCCTTAGACCAGGACAGCTCGGGCAGCGAAGTGTCCCCGTCGCCGGCGAGACCGAGTACGAAGACGCCGCGCTCCTTGAACGCCTTCAGCGTCTGCGTGAGGTTAGAGGCCATGGCAACGGGCGTCCGGGCGGCGGCGCCCGCCGAGGTCTTCCAGGCGGCGGCGGTGAGACCGACCGACCGACGCTGCGGCACGATAACACCGTGACCACCGAAGGCGGCGACCGAGCGGATGATCGCCCCGAGGTTACGAGGATCAGTCACGCCGTCGAGCGCGACTAACAGTGGCACGCGACCGCTGGCTACGATCTTGTCGAGCAGGTCGGTGGGATGGGCGTACTCGTACGGCGGGACCTTGAGCGCGAGCCCCTGGTGCACCGAATCGAAGCCGGCGAGGCGGTCGAGCTCCGGACGCATGACCTCGAGAATCGGCAGACCGCGCTTGGTCGCGATCTGCATGACCTCTTTCACGCGGTCGTCGTATTCGATACGGGTCGCGATGTATAGAGCGGTCACCGGGATTTTCGCGCGCAGGGCCTCGAGCACGGAGTTGCGGCCGGTGACGACCTCGAACTCATCCGTCTGCTTCGGCCGCTGTGCGCGCTGGAGTCCCGCAGCTCGTTGCGGAGCACCGGTGCTCGACGGCTTCTTGGTGCCGCCGGCGGCAGCGAAGCGGTCATTGGCCGCCTTGCGCTTGCCCGCAGGATGGTAGGGACGGTCGACAGCCTTCGGAGTGGGTTTCTTGCCTTCGAGTGCCTGGCGTCCCTGGCCTCCGGAGCCGACCTGTTTGCCGGTGCTGCTCTTTCGCACGGCACCCGCACGCGGCTTGTTGGCTCCACTGCTCTTCATTAGTCAAGACTCCAATGCGACCCCGAGGGGGTGTCTTCGATCTGGATGCCGGCTGCGGCAAGCTCGTCGCGAACGCGATCGGCGGACACGAAATCGCGCGCCTTACGTGCCGCGTCCCTGTCCTCGAGCAATTTCTCGACGAGAATTGCGAGCGCTACACTCGCCGGATCATCCGCAGCAGTCTGCCACTCTACGGCCATCGGGTTGATTCCGAGAACTTCGGTCATCGCCAGCACCTGGCCCTGCAGGGTTGCGGCACTTCCGAGGTCCTCCGCATCGAGGGCCGCGTTTCCGGCGCGCACCTGCTCATGCAGCACCGCCATGGCCTGTGGAATGGCCAGGTCGTCATCCATAGCCTCCGAGAATTCTTCGGGGATGGTTTCGGCCCCGGTGCCCTCGAACTGGGTTCCCTCGAGTCGCCGGGCCGCGCGATCGAGGAAGACCTCGATACGATCGAGCGCCGCTTCCGCTTCGAGAAGGGCACCATCGTGATAATCGATCGTTGAGCGGTAGTGCGCCGAACCGAGGTAGTACCGCACCACCAGGGGGCGGGCCTGATCGAGGAACTCCGCGGCGAAGATCGAGTTGCCGAGCGACTTGGACATCTTCTGTCCGTTCACATTCACCAGTCCGTTGTGCACCCACGCGCCCGCGAACCCGTGGCCGGCGGCGGATGACTGCGCCAGCTCATTTTCATGATGGGGAAACCGCAGGTCGAGACCGCCGCCGTGGATGTCGAATCGCGTTCCGAGATACTGCTGCGACATCGCGGAGCATTCGATGTGCCATCCGGGCCTGCCGTCACCCCAGGGCGAGGGGTAAGCGGCCGAGCTCGGCTCGTCGGGCTTGTGCCCCTTCCACAGGGCGAAGTCGCGGGCATCGCGCTTGCCCCGGTCCGAATCCGAAGACGGCGCCTCCGCCGACACAGCCATGTCTCCCGGCTTCTGGTTGGTCAGCTCGCCGTACGCCGGCCAGGAGGCCACATCGAAGTAGACGTCACCCGAGGAGTCATCAGCGGCGTAGGCATGCCCGCGATCGATCAGCTCGGTGATCAGCCGCTGCATCTGCGGGATGCTCGCGGTCGCGCGCGGTTCGTAGGTGGGAGCGAGGATACCGAGGCTCTCGTAGCCGCGGCTGAACTCGAGCTCGAAGCGGTAGGCGAGAGCCCACCATTGCTCACCGGAGGTGCCGCTGGCTGAGCTTGCGAGGATCTTGTCGTCGATGTCAGTGATATTGCGAACGAGCGTGACGTCGTAACCCCGGTAGCAGAGCCAGCGTCGCCACTGGTCGTAGACCAGCGCGGAACGCAGGTGACCGATGTGGGGCGAAGACTGCACTGTTGGGCCGCAGACATAGATGCCGACCTTGCCTTCGACGATCGGCACGAGGTCGAGAAGCCCCTGCGAGCGGGAATCATAGAGGCGCACAGTCACGCTGACCAGCCTATCGAGTGCTCCCCGACCGAATGCGCTCGAGCAGGCAGGTTGCGATCGCGCTGATACCTTCGCCGCGTCCCGTGAATCCGAGCCCGTCGGAGGTCGTCGCCGCCACGCTCACCGGCCCGCCGACGAGTGCGCCGAGTCGCTCCTCGATCTCCTCCCGGCGGGTGCCGATCTTCGGATGGTTCGCCACGACCTGCACAGACACGTTGGTGATCGCGAACCCGGCGGTCACCACGAGCGCGACCGTCGCTCGGAGGAAGACCTCTCCATGGGCATCCACGAACCGGGGGTCTGCCGTGCCGAAGTTCGATCCGAGGTCGCCGAGGCCGCACGCGGAGAGCAGGGCATCGCAGATAGCGTGACTCACGGCATCCCCGTCGCTGTGGCCGGCCAGCCCGACTTCGCCCGGCCAGAAGACACCGCCAAGCCAGAGCGGACTGTCGGCATCGAAGGCGTGGACGTCGATACCGAGACCGGTGCGGATCTCGGTTGCCGACTCTTTCACCGCGTTCTCATTCCCCGCCAACAGGGATTCCGCGCGGCGCAGATCCCACGGCGTCGTGATCTTGAACGCGAGCGCGTCGCCGCCGATCACGCGCACGTCGTGCCCGGCGGCGGAGAAGAGGGCCGCGTCATCGGTGTGGTCTGCACTCGCGTCCGCGTAGGCGGCGGCGAGCAGCGTGCGGGGGAAGCCCTGCGGGGTCTGCACCGCCACAAGCTGCGATCGGTCGACGGTTGCGATCGCAAGCCCGCCCTCCACCCGTTTGATCGTGTCGGCGACCGCGAGACCAGGGATGACGCCTGCTCCGGTCTGCCGAACGGCCGCGATCACCGCGTCGAACTGGGCTGACGGGGTGAACGATCGCGCCGCGTCGTGCACGAGCGCGATGCGGATACCTGGCGCAAGGGCGGCGAGGCCCGCTGCAACGGAACCCTGCCGCGAGTCGGATCCGATGACGACCGTCACCGATTCATGCGCGGCTCCGGCGACCTCGACAGCAAGGACCCGTGCTTCGTCGATCCAGTCCGCGGGGGCCACCACCACGACCTGGGCCGGTTCGGTACTGCCGAACACGCCCTCGAGCGCATGGGCGAGGATCGGACGGCCGGCGACCGCGACGAAGGCTTTGGGATCGGGATGCCCGAGACGGGACCCGCTACCGGCGGCGACAACGATGATGCCGACCTCGGGTTCGGAGTCAGGACGCAAGAACCTCATCGAGCACAGTCGAGGCCTTCTCTTCGTCCTTCACGCTGCGCGTCTTCCCTTCGGTTATCGTCGCCGCACGATGGTGCGGGCAGACGACCGTCTTGCCGACCTCGAAAAGCATTGCTGACACTCCGTTTCAGTGGCGCCACGCTATCACAGGGCGTTTCTGACAGCGCGGGCGGGGCCTTCGAGGCCGCAACCGTAGGCTAACCTTGACAGGGATTTCGAGTGTCATCCGGTGCCGTAATCTCATCGTCTTTGTTTCGTTTTGGAGGGTCCTGTGAGAGTCCGCATCGCCGCAACCGTCGTAGTGGCGGCTTCGCTGTTGCTCTCCACTGCGGGCTGCAGCTTCTTCTCGCCTCAGATGGTCAAGCAGTACAGCCCGAGTGATGGAGTCGACACGACCGTCGGCCAGGTGAAGATACGCAACGCGCTTCTTCTCACCCGAGACGGCAATGTCGCAAGCTTGCTGGTGAGTCTCGTCAACGACGGTAGTAAAACGGTGAACGTACTCATCCAGTACGACGGCACCACGGCAAGCGGAGCCCCAGGCAAGGTCGACACCCGCGTGCAGCTCGACGCGGGAGAGGTGAAGACCTTCGGATCCTCAGACACTCGCCAGCTGCTCTTCAACGGTATCGATTCGAAGCCCGGTTCACTGTTCCCCGTCTTCGTGCAGTACGGCACGCTGACCGGAGCACAGTTGCGCGTTCCGGTGCTCGACGGGTCTCTCTCCGAATACTCGAAGTTGCTGCCAACGCCGCTGCCCACCGCGACACCCTCCGCGAATCCGACGGTCATCCCGGTTCCGACCCCGACCCCGAGCAAGTAGCGCGCTCGAGCCTCGACGGCAATCAGGGTTCGAAGCGGTAGCCCAGCCCTCGCACGGTCAACAGCATCCGCGGGTCTGACGGCTCCTTCTCGATTTTTGAACGGATGCGCTTGATGTGCACGTCGAGCGTCTTGGTGTCGCCGAAATAGTCGGAGCCCCAGACCCGGTCGATCAGCTGACCTCGGGTGAGCACCCGTCCGGAGTTGCGCAGGAGCACCTCGAGCAGCTCATATTCCTTGAGCGGCATGGCCGTATCGACACCGCGCACCGCGACCGTGTGTCGGTCGACGTCCATGCGTACATCGCCGGACTCGAGGATCGCAGTATCGTCTTCATCGGTCTCGATACGACGGCGCATGACCGCGCGGATGCGGGCAAGCAGTTCGCGGGTGGAATAGGGCTTTGTGACGTAGTCGTCGGCGCCGAGCTCGAGCCCGACAACGACATCCACTTCGCTGTCCTTGGCGGTGAGCATGATGATGGGTACCTGCGACCGGGTGCGGATTTCGCGGCACACCTCGGTACCGGCGATACCGGGCAGCATGAGGTCGAGCAGCACCAGGTCGGTGCCGTTGCGGTCGAACTCCGAGAGCGCCGCGATGCCGTCGGCGGCGATCATGGTGTCGTAGCCCTCCCGACCGAGCAGGAAGGCAAGCGGTTCGCTCAGGGAGGGTTCGTCTTCGACGATAAGAATGCGCAACTCAGGCCTCTTTCAATGATGCCGCCGCGGCATGGGATGCCCCGGGCAGGCGGATGGTGAAGGTCGAACCGTTGCCGGGCTGGGACCAGACGCGGATATCGCCGCCATGGTTCTGCACGACGTGCTTGACGATGCTGAGTCCGAGCCCGGATCCGCCGGTGTGGCGGGAGCGGGCCGGATCGATGCGAAAGAAGCGCTCGAATACGCGGGCGAGTTCCTCGTCGGGGATGCCGATGCCCTGGTCTGTGACCGCGACCTCGACGATACCGTCCGCGTTACTCACCCCAACCCCAACCCGCGAACCTGCGGGTGAATACTGGATGGCGTTGGCGATGAGGTTGTGGAGAGCGACCGCCAGCAACGGCTCGTCACCGTAGACCTCGGCGCCCGAATCTCCACCGCTCACGATGGTGACCCGGCCAGACTCCGCTGCGACGCGATTCTGGTCGATGGCAAGGGCGACCACGTGGTCGATCTCCACGACCTGCGGACTGGTGAGAGCATCCGCCGCCTGCAACCGGGAAAGCTCGATGATCTCCCGTGTGATGCGAGCGAGGCGATCCGCCTCCTTACTGAGGCGTTTGGCGAAGCGACGCACCTGATCCGGTTCGTCGGAGGCCGCCTGCAGCGCCTCGGCGAGGAGACCGACCGCACCGATCGGAGTCTTGAGCTCGTGGCTGATGTTTGCGACGAAATCCCGCCGCACCTCATCGAGCCGGTAAGACTCGGTGCGGTCCTCCGCGAGAAGCAGGATGTAGCGTCCACCGAGGCGGGCGGCCCGCACGGACAGATAAATGTTGGCGTCGCCGAAGGGCCCGCGTGCGAGCTCCAATTCCTGCGTGATCGGCTCACCGAAACGGCGAACGCGATCCACGATGGTCACGAGTTCCGGATGCACCAGCGCCTGGTTCCAGACCAGCCCGAAGGCCATCGCACCCGGGCTCGCCTTCACAACCGTATTGGAGGGGTCGAGGACGACTCCGGCGGACTCGAGAGCCTCGATCACCTGGTCGACGCCATCCGGAACGGCGGTGCTCACGACCTGCACCGCGCGATGTCCGCGTCGGGCGGAGACGACAAGCACCGCCGTGACGCCGGCGCCGACGACGACGCCGAAAGCCAGCGCGAGCGGCACCAGCAGCACGGAGTTCATAGCGACTAGATTAGTTACATTCGCAGGGTCGGCTCGCGCCCGTGCAACATCCGGCTCCTGCACTTGGCGTGTTGTTCAGGTGCGGTTCCCCCGCTGTTCACCTGCGCGGGGCAGGCTGGAAAAAGAACTGTGCGGGAATCGAACACTCGCAGCGAAAGGGACGTGACCGATGCGCGAGGTATTCCAACAGGAACTGGCGGAGGTGCAGGAGCGCCTTGTCGAAATAGCGACCCTCGTGGAGATCTCGATCGATAATGCCACCCGTGCGTTCAACGAATCGAACGTATCCCTCGCGGAAGCCGTGATCGCCGACGACGACAAGATCGACGGCGCCGCTATCGCCCTCGATGAGTTGGCTATCAACATCCTGGCCCGCCAGCAGCCGGTCGCCCGGGACCTGCGCATCGTTGTGAGTGCGCTGCGCATCAGTGCCTCACTCGAGCGGATGGGCGACATGTCCGAGCACATCGCCCAGCTCGCGCGCTATCGATTCCCCGACAAGGTCGTGCCGAAATCTCTTCGCGCCACGTTCTCCGAGCTCGGCCACCTCGATGTGCAGATCGCCCGCAAGCTCACCGAACTGCTTCGCACCGAAGACGTGCGACTGGCCGAAGAGATCCGCAACGACGATGACCGGATCGACGCGCTTCACCTCAGTGTGTTCGACAAGGTGCTCGGAGAGACTTGGAAGGGTGCGGCCGTCGACACGGTGGATGCCACCCTCGCATCGCGGTACCACGAACGTTTCGCCGACCATGCGGTGTCTATTGCCAAGAAGGTCCAGTACCTCGCCACCGGTGACTGGGTCGCCGCGCAGCTGTGACCGCTCTCCCGCCGCAGTTTTAGTGCCGCCGCCGTGTTCGGGCACGGCGGCGGACGTGCGCGGATCGGTGTCCGGCTACTTCTTGCCCTGCGCTGCAACCGCGGCGGCCCCGGCAGCCGCGGCCTCCGGATCGAGATAGCGGCCCGGCTCCACCGGCGCGAAGGTCTCGTCGAGGGTGTAGATCAGCGGGATACCGGTCGGGATATTCAGCTGGGCGATCGCGTCATCCGCAATGTGGTCGAGATGTTTTACGAGCGCACGGAGGGAGTTGCCGTGGGCGGTCACCAGCACCGTCTTGCCCGCGGCCAGATCGACGGTGATGTCGGAGTACCAGTAGGGAAGCATCCGGTCGATCACCAACTTGAGGGACTCGGTGCGCGGAAGATCCGCTCCGAGTCCGGCGTAGCGCGGATCATTGGCCTGGGAGAACTCGCTGTCGTCATCGAGCGGCGGCGGGGGCACGTCGAAGGATCGGCGCCAGGTCATGAACTGCTCCTGGCCGTATTCAGCGAGGGTCTGGGCCTTGTCCTTGCCCTGAAGCGCGCCGTAGTGGCGCTCGTTGAGGCGCCAGCTGCGCTTCACGTCGATCCAGTCGCGATCGGCGACTTCGAGCGCCATATTCGCGGTATGGATGGCGCGCTTGAGCACACTCGTGTACTGGATGTCGGGCAGCATGCCGGACTCGGCGAGAAGTTCGCCCGCTCGCACCGCCTCGGCACGCCCCTGGTCACTCAGGTCGACGTCCACCCACCCGGTGAAGAGGTTCTTCTGGTTCCAGTCGGAGTTCCCGTGGCGCAGCAGAATCAGCGTATACGTCATGATCCAACTCTAGCGAGCGGGATAATTTACGGATGCCCATCGGCTCGATCACGCGCGGTACCACCGGCACCAACCGGCTGAGACGCATCGACCGCTGGATCGCCGAGCTTTCGGCCTTCCGCCGGGCGGACGATCCCCTCGTGGTCGACCTCGGCTACGGGGCATCCGCCACGACCACTCTCGAGCTTCACCAGCGTCTCTCACGGGTGCGGCAGGAGGTGACGGTCGTCGGCCTCGAGATCGATCCGGCCAGGGTGACACTCGCGGCGCTCTCCGCGCGACCCGGCGTGCACTTCGCGCTCGGTGGGTTCGAGGTGCCGCTGCCCGGTGGTCGCGCGGCCACGGTCATCCGCGCGCTGAATGTGTTGCGGCAGTACGACGAATCCGAGGTGCTCGCCGCATGGCGCCGGATGGTGTCGCGGCTTGAGCCTCATGGGGTACTCGTGGAGGGTACCTGCAACGAAGTGGGCCGGGTGGCGAGTTGGGTGGATGTCACAGCCGACGGTCCCCGCACCCTCACCGTCAGTCTGCGCCTCGCCGACCTCGAACGGCCGTCCATCGTCGCGGAGCGACTGCCCAAGGTGCTGATCCATCGCAATGTGCCCGGGGAGGGAGTGCACGCGTTTCTGGGTGACCTCGATCGACAGTGGCAGCGGAATGCGGCACTCTCGGTCTACGGTCCATCGCAACGATGGATCGCCACCGCCCAGGGCGTCGCGAACGAGGGCTGGCCCGTGCAGGGTGGGCGCTCGCGCTGGAAGCTCGGTGAACTCACCGTGGACTGGATGGCGGTGGCACCGAAGCGATTCGCCTGGTAACGCGAATCGCAGGTCAGACCTCCGGCAGCAGAGCGCGCGCTTTCTCTGCCGACAGATCGGCAGAGGTCAGGAGGTCCACCAGCAGCGGCCTCATCATCAGGATCACGATCGAGTCGGTCAACGGCGCATCCCTGACGACGGTGTCCGGGCGCAGCCGCTCGGCGACCGCGACGAGTCCCACCCTCACAGTGTCGGCGAGGAGTGGGTCGTCGAGGCTCTGGCCGAGCAGTTCCACCGAGGTACCGAGGCTGGTCATGATCGATGCCAGCGCCGGACGACGCACCCCGTCACGCACCAGGAAGTCGATGCGCCGGGCGATCACCCGAAGATTGCGGGTGGCCAAGTCCATGCCACGCAACACTCTCTCCTGGGCGAGCAGGTCAGGGCGACCGCGCCAGAGAAACGGAGAGATCCGGGCGATTGCGGTTGCAGAGTCCAGTGATTCCGCCCAGCTGTCCACGATCGGTTGGGTAGTGCGCAGCAGCTCCAGGGCGTGATCGGCGGCCGTCTCATCAGCCTTTTCCAGCGCGACGACGAGGGAGGCAAGGGCTTTGCTGAGCGATGAGAAGAGGAGGCGGGCTTCACTGCGAGCGACACGCCGCGGATCCCGGGGTACCAGTGCCGTCACGATGAGCGCGACCGCTCCCCCGATGACGCCGTCGATGCTTCGTACGAAGGGACCGCCCGCGGGAGCGGGCAGCAGCATCACGAGGATCGACTGCACCCCGGCAGCGACCGCGAAGGCGTTGCTCGGCGAGAGGGCCCGCGCGGCCAGCAGAGTCAGCATCAGCACGAGGGCGAGCTGCCAGAGGCCCTGGCCCACCGTCAAGAGTAGAGCCTCGCTGAGCGCTATTCCGATGACGATGCCGATCGCCGTCTCGAGTACCCGGATGGGGCGAGCGTCCCGCGCGAAGCCGAGGGTCGACATGGTGACCGTGACGGCGATCAAGGGCACCGCGTGCCCGAGAAGGTAGTGCGCCACCGCGAAGGCGCCAGAGGCCGCGATCGCGATCTGCAAGGCCGGCACGATCGACTCGACGGTTCGCTGCCCCGAGGCCCGCAGGGTGACCCGGTGCGGTGGGACCGAGTGCAGCCCACTCGCACGTATCTTCAGCGCTCGATCCTCAGCGTTTGATGGCGCCGAGACGCGGCAGTCGCGGCACGTTCGCGGCGGCGCCGGCGTCCGGGGGCACGACGATCTCTTGCGCTGCCGGCACCCGGATTCCCTCCGACAGCACCGCAAGTTCGGCCAGCGGGTCAGTGGTGCGCTTGACCAGCGCAAGCGCGATCGGTCCGAGCTCGAAATGGCGGGCTGCAGACGTCACGTGCCCGACCGTGCTCTCACCGAGCAACACCTCATCCCCCGGCGAGGGCAGTACCGAGTCCGATCCATCGAGGTGGAGCATCACGAGTCGCCGAGGCGGATGCCCGAGGTTGTGCACCTTGGCCACAGTCTCCTGGCCGCGGTAACACCCCTTGGTGAGGTGCACGGCAGAGCGCAACCAGTCGAGCTCATGGGGAATGGTCTTCTCGTCGCCCTCGGTGGCGAGCCGTGGGCGCCAGGCTGCGATCCGAAGCGCCTCGAGCGCGAGGAACCCCGCGACCGGGAGATCGAGTTCGGGCAGCGAATCGCGAGGGACGAGTACCTCGCTGTAGGTCCAGTCCTCTGCCGGATGATGCTCGACAGTGGCATACTGCCAGCCCCCGGGCGCCACGGTCGTCCACGGGTCATTCCAGACCAGCGGCACGCCGTTGGGAGCCGCCACGAGAATCAGGGGCAGGCCGAGAGTGCCGATGGTGGCAAATTCCGCGGTGCGGTCCCGAACCTCGACCCGCAGCATGAACACCATCTTCGAGAGCCAGGCCAGAAGCCCCGGGGACTCTTCACGCTCGAGGAGGAGCCAGAGGTCGGCACCGTCGTCAAGCAGACGAACCGCGTATTCGAGGCGTCCGCTCGCATCGAGCAGCAGGGTCTCGACGGACTGCCCCGGCTGCAGGCCGGTGACGCTCTGCGAGGTGAGCGAATTGATCCAGGTGAGACGATCCGCCCCGGAGATGGAGAGCACGCCACGATGGGAGAGGTCGACCACAGCCGTGCCGGCGGCGAGCGCGCGCTGCTCCGCGAGCGGATTACCGTAGTGAGCCGCTACACCGGCATCCGCTCCAGTGCCGTCCACCGCACCCGGCCGCACGAGGTCACTCAAGGCGAGCCAGCCGTCCGGACGCGTGAGTCGCGAGTTCCTGGCCCAGAGCGGCGAGATCCCAGGCCCAGAGCATGTGGTTGTCGACGAGGCCGTAGATGCGAGTGGACGCGGTGTGCTCCTTTGAGGTCACGGACCGCATCACGGCATCCGTCGCCAAATCGATGCGGGGCCCCTTGACCTGGCCGATGTACAGTTCGCTGACCCCACCCGGATGCAGGATGGACACCTCGATGTCGAAACCATCCGAGGCGTTGCGCAGCGTCTCCACTGCTCGCGCCGTGGTGAACGGCTGGATACCGACGCCCGGCAACAAACCCGGTCCCGGGTCGCCCTCGGTGGCCTGGCGGCTCAATCGCCAGTAGCCGGTCTCGGTTGCCAACGGCGTGAGAGTCGGATCGAGAAGCCACGTGTACGAGGTGTAATTGAGGTGCGGGAGTCCGTCATGGGTGAAGCTCAGGCGATGCCCGAACTCGTAGTTACGGGTCTGCTCACCGACGACGTAATTGACGACCCCGGTGCCTTCCCAGACACCGATGAGCCAGGACAGCGGTACCAGCTCAGCGGGCAGGTTGACCGGTAGATCGATCACGACGGCCCCGGACTAGCGCTGGCCGCGGAAGAGGTTGAACAGCACCACCACGGAGACATAGCCGATGGCCAGGGTGGCAAGGATCAGCAGGCCGATGAAGAACAATTCAAGACCGAGGTACATGATCCGATTCTACGGGGAGCGCACCTGCAGAATGCCCAGCACGAGTGTCGCGATGCCGAGAATCACCACGGAGCCACCGAGGCACGCCATCATGCGGTCGACGAGACCGTTCTTTTGGACGATCGCGAGCTGGATGCAGAAAGTAAGCAGCACATCCGCCGCAAGCACGAAGGGTAACCAGTTGAGGTAGTGCGCTGGCGCCACGAGCAGTCCGATCAGAACGGAGCCGACGATAGCGAGGGACCAGACCGGCACGACACTCGTGAGAGCGAGGCGGGCAGCAGGCTGTTCTATGGACACAACCCCAATTCTGCACTACCCGTGCCTGACGGAACCCACCAGTTCGTTTAGACTGTGGGTCGGCACTTGGAGGACTCGTTGGCGCAGCTGTTGATCCTGACTTCCGCCGTGAACAGCGATGTCTTGCCCGCCCTCGGCCTTCTCAGCCACCGGACGCGGCAGATTCCCGCCGCGCCGGCGTCGCTCATCACCGCGCCGAGTTGCGACCTGATCCTCGTCGACGCCAGGCAAGACCTGGCCAGCGCGCGGTCGCTCTGCAAGATCCTCAACACGACCGGCGTGAACGTTCCCCTCATGCTCATCCTCACCGAGGGCGGCCTCACAGCTGTGAGCGCCGACTGGGGTGTCGACGATGTGGTCCTCGAAACCGCGGGCCCCGCCGAGGTGGATGCCCGCATCCGCCTGGTGGTCGGACGCCAGGCCCTCGACAAGACCAGCAATAAGATCCACGCCTCCGGGGTGGTTATCGACGAAGCCAGTTATTCGGCCAAGGTGCAAGGACGCCCGCTCGACCTCACCTTCAAGGAATTCGAGCTGCTGCGCTTTCTCGCCACACATCCATCCCGCGTCTTCACCCGCGAGCAGTTGCTCAGCGAGGTCTGGGGATACGACTATTTCGGCGGCACGCGCACGGTCGACGTACACGTGCGACGCCTTCGTGCGAAGCTCGGCGACCTCGAATCGCTGATCGGCACCGTGCGCAACGTGGGTTACCGCTTCAATGTGTACGAAGACGACACCGAACGCCTTGCCCAGACCGTCAATTCCTGAGTCCCTCGCCCGACTCATCGAGCGGGCAAGGGATGCCGACGGTCAACCGCCGTTCTCGGACGGCTCGCTCGCGCAACTGCGTGCCGGCGAGAAGCAACTGCTCGAGCTGGACGGAGCCGCGCACGCTTACTCCGCAGCCATCTATTCGCCTGCTGAAGCCGAGTTCGTGGTGGATCCGTCCGAGCGCGGCGCCGGTCTCGGCACCCGGCTTCTCGAGCGACTCCTGGAGCGATGCGAGGCTGGCGTGAGAATTTGGGCGCACGGGGATCATCCGGCCGCCCGCGCTCTCGCCGCAGGCCACGGATTGTTACCGGTGCGGCGACTACTGCAATTGCGGATGCCCGTGATGGCGCGAACTGCGCCCGATTTCGAACGTTTCCGCCCCGGCACCGACGACGCGGCATGGGTAGCCCTCAATGCGAAGGCCTTCGCATTCCACCCCGAACAGGGTTCCGTGACGATTGCCGGTCTCGCCGAGCTGGAGACCGAGCCATGGTTCGACGCCGACGACTTCATCGTCAGCCGAGACGGCGATGCCCTCGTCGGATACTGCTGGTTGAAGATCGAGGAGGGCATCGGCGAGTTCTATGTGGTCGGTGTCGATCCGGAGCGACAGGGTGGGGGGCTCGGCCGCCGACTCATGGATGCCGGATTCGCGCAGCTCGCCGCCCGCGGCATCCACACGGCAGCTCTGTATGTGGAGTCGGATAATGTGCCCGCGATCGGCCTCTACCGCTCGCTCGGGTTCACGGAGCACTCCGTCGACATCCAGTACGCGCGCCGGTAGCCCGCCGTCGCTCGCCGGAAAGAGACGATCCCGCTTGGCTCGGGGGCTGCCAGCCGCGTGCACCTCCACACCCCTGCACGCCTGCACGCCTGCACGTACCCAAGTTTGAAATGCAGGAAATGTGAAACGACACGCCGCGCAGAGAATGCTCCGGGCCGCGTGTCGGAAAATTCATCCTGCATTTGCCGCGGGGCGAGGCCGGACGCTGCCGCCGGGCACGTGTCCGACGGCGCCCACTTCGGCGCGCCGGGAGTTTTCCTGGCAGGGAGAGACCGCAACTCTCGGGTCACGAAATTCGCCCGGGGCGCGCCCGTTAATCCGGCGTTAATACTGCTCGCGATCCGCGCCACAGGCAAGGTGCAATGATTTAGGTATGAGCAACGAGACGTACCTTGGCGACGCTGGTTTGGCCACCGACAGTCTCGATGACGACGATTACGAGTCGTCCTGGGTCGATGACGGCACCCTTCCGCCGGAGCGATACCTCGACCGGGAGCTGAGCTGGCTGGCGTTCAACACCCGTGTGCTCGAACTCGCCGAAGACCCGGAACTCCCGCTTCTCGAGCGGGCGAACTTCCTCGCGATCTTCGCGAGTAACCTCGACGAGTTCTTCATGGTGCGAATTGCGGGACTCAAGCGCCGCATCCTCACCGGTCTCGCCGTGCCCACCAACATCGGGGCCGCGCCAAGCGACGTGCTCGCGATCATCCAGGATCGCGTGCATGAGCTGCAGGCCCGCCACGCCCTGGCGTTCCGCGAGCTCGTCAAGCCGGAGCTCGACGACGCCGGCATCCACATCGAGACCTGGGCCGACCTCGGGCAGGCCGATCGTGACTTGCTCGACCAGATCTTCGCCGCCCGGATCTTCCCCGTGCTGATGCCACTCGCCGTGGACCCGGCGCATCCGTTCCCCTATATCTCCGGACTCTCGCTCAACCTGTCGATCCGGGTGCGCAATCCCAAGATCGGTAAGGACGAGTTCGCGCGACTCAAGGTGCCGCCGATGCTCCCGCGCTTCGTGCAGCTCCCGGATGACGGCAGCGGCCTCCTGCGTTTCATCCCGCTCGAAGACCTCATCTCCAACCACCTCGGTGACCTGTTCCCCGGCATGGAGGTACTCGACCACCACGAGTTCCGAGTCACCCGCAACGAGGATGTCGTGCTCGAGGAAGATGAGTCGGAAAACCTCATCCAGACCCTCGAGCGCGAGCTGCTGCGCCGGCGGTTCGGCCCCCCGATCCGACTCGAGATCACTGACGATATGGATGATCTCACCCTCAACCTCCTGGTGCGCGAGCTGGACATCACCGACTCGGAGGTCTATCGGCTTCCCGCTCCACTCGACCTCGGCGGACTTTTCGAACTGAACAAGATAGATCGCCCGACGCTCAAATACCGCAAACATGTGCCGACGACAGCGGCCCAGCTGATGCCGCTGGAACCGAACGCGGCACCGGATATCTTCGGATCGATCGCGCGCCAGGACATCCTGCTCCACCACCCCTACGAGTCCTTCGCCACCAGCGTGCAGGCCTTTCTCGAGCAGGCCGCGGCAGATCCCGACGTGCTCGCCATCAAGCAGACCCTCTATCGCACCTCCGGTGACAGCCCGATCGTCGAGGCGCTCATCCAGGCCGCCGAGTCCGGCAAGCAGGTGCTCGCCCTGGTCGAGATCAAGGCCCGCTTCGATGAATCGGCCAACATCTCCTGGGCGCGCAAGCTCGAGAAGGCCGGCGTTCACGTGGTCTACGGCCTCGTCGGGCTCAAAACGCACTGCAAGCTGGCGCTCGTGATCCGCCAGGAGAGTGGTGTTCTCAAGCACTACAGCCACATCGGCACGGGTAACTACAACCCCAAGACCAGCCGCATCTACGAAGACTTCGGGCTTCTCACCGCGAGCAGCACCGTCGGCAAGGACCTCACTCGCTTGTTCAACGAGCTCTCGGGCTATGCCATCGAGAAGAAATTCAAGCGACTGCTCGTGGCCCCGCTGCACCTGCGCAAGGGCCTGATCAAACGCATCCGCATCGAGGCCGACAACGCGCGCAACGGCATGCCCTCCGGCATCCGCATCAAACTCAACTCGATCGTCGACGAGTCAATCATCGATGCCCTCTATCGAGCTAGCGAAGCCGGTGTGCCCATCGAGCTGGTGGTCCGCGGCATCTGTGGAGTGAAGCCGGGAGTCGAAGGACTGAGCGGGAACATCGAAGTGCGGTCGATTCTCGGACGCTACCTCGAGCACTCCCGCATCTTCTCCTTTATCAACGGCGGCGACCCGCAGGTCTACATCGGAAGTGCCGACCTGATGCACCGCAACCTGGATCGCCGGGTCGAGGCGCTGGTGCGGCTCACGAACCCCGAGCATCTGCGCGAGATCGAAGACCTGTTCGACCTCGCCATGTCGGATGACATCGCCCACTGGACGCTCGCGGCCACTGGAAGCTGGACACGCCATTACCGGGCGGAAGACGGGTCGCTGCTCGAGGACATGCAGAATGTGCTGATGCGACAGGTGTCCCAGAAAAAGCGGACCGGGGTCGTGCGGTGACGCTCACCGGCCCCGCGGTCGTGCAGGCAGCGGGAGCGGTCTGCTGGCGCGAAACCCGGAGCGGCATCGAAGTGCTGGTTATTCACCGGGGCGACCGCGCCGACGTCTCCATTCCCAAGGGCAAGGTCGATCCCGGGGAAACTCCCCCGCAAACCGCCGTTCGGGAGATCGCCGAGGAGACCGGACTCACGATCGCGCTCGGTGCGCCGCTCGGCACGACCGAGTACACGATGCCAGGAGGGCGCGAAAAGATCGTGCACTACTGGTCGGCGGAAGTGTCGGAAGCGGCCGTCGCCGAGTCCACTTTCGTCGCCAACAAAGAGGTCGGCGCGGTCGAATGGCTATCGGTCAAAGCGGCCCGGGCGGCACTCAGCTACGAACTCGACCGCGATATTCTCGACCGGTTCTCGGCGCGCGTGAATGCTGGCACCATCCGTACCTTCCCGATCATCGTGTTGCGTCACGGTCGCGCCGTACCCCCGGCCAGCTGGGATGGACCGGATGCGACACGTCCCCTGCTGCACCGTGGTCTCGAGCAGTCCCGGAGCGTTGCTCCGGCCATTGCGGCCTGGGCGCCGGCGAAACTCATCAGCAGCACCGCCGTGCGCTGTCTCGCGACCATCGAACCGGTCGCAACCCTCACCGGACTACCGGTGAAGCACTCCTCCGGCATCAGCCAAGACGCCTACGAAGACGGTGCCGCCCGGGTGCGGAAGACCATGCGCAAGCGCCTGGCCGCCGGAGTCGCGGTCGTGCTGTGCAGCCACGGTCCGGTGATCCCCGAGATGATCGACGAGACCGCAGCCCTGACGAACACTCCGCTCGATGCTCCACTTCGCCGCGCCGGCATGCTGTCGACCTCCGAATTCACGGTGATGCACGTGTCATCAGAGCATCCGGATGCCCCCCTCGTGGCCGTCGAGACTCACGGCCCCGCGTTTCCCTGAAGCACCGATTGTTGGGGTGCCGTTAACCCCTCGTTAACCTCCCGGGCAAGGTCTGGTCAATGAGGCTTTGTAGTCTCGCTGAGGGGTCGGCACCGGCCCATGTCCTGTTTTCAAACTCCCGAAGGGAAACCTGTGAACATCACGCGTTTTGGTAGCGTCGCTGCCATTGCTGTCGCAGCCACCATCGTCCTGTCCTCGTGCGCAGCAAACGAGGCAACACCGTCCACATCCGGGTCCGCAGCCCCGGTCAGCAAGCTCAGCGGAACGCTGAACGGCATCGGATCCTCCGCTCAGGCGGATGCGGAGGCCGCCTGGGTCGCCGGTTTCCAGACTTCCAACCCGAAGGTCACCGTCAACTACAACTCCCAGGGTTCCGGCGCCGGCCGCAAAGCCTTCATCGGCGGATCGGCTGACTTTGCCGGCTCGGACGCCGCACTCAACGCCACGGAGCTCACCGGAACCTTTGCCAGCTGCGCCGCCACCAGCAAGGCGATCGACCTGCCCGTCTACATCTCGCCGATCGGCGTGATCTACAACGTCGCCGGCGTCAAAGACTTGAAACTCGACGCGGCGTCCATCGCCGGAATCTTCAAGGGCACGATCACCAAGTGGAATGATCCGGCCATCGCCTCGCAAAACTCGGGAGCGAAACTTCCCGACGCAGCGATCGCTGTTGTGCATCGTTCTGACGATTCGGGAACGACGCAGAACTTCACCGACTATCTGGCCACCGTTGCCGGATCCGTCTGGGACAAGCCGTCGGGACAGACCTACCCGTACTCGATCGGTGACGCGTCCAAGGGCAATCAAGGCGTCGTTTCAGCGGTCACTGCGGCCGCCAACAGCATTGGATACGCCGACCAGTCTGCCGCCGGCACCCTTGACATCGCGCAGCTCAAGGTAGGAAGTACCTACGAGAAGATCAGCACGAAGGGCGCCGCAGCCGTCGTAGCGGCGTCGCCGCTCCAGAGCAGCCGACCGACCAATGATCTCGCCATCGCCATCGACCGCAAGAACACCACCGCCGGCGCATGGCCCATCGCCCTCGTGAGCTACCTGATCGTGTGCCAGACCTACGCAAACCCGGCGCAGTCGGAGCTCGTCAAGGCCTTCGCGACCTATGTAGCGAGTTCCGCTGGGCAGAAGGCAGGTTCCGACCAAGCGAAGTCCGCGCCTCTCGCGAGCGACCTTGCCGCCAAGGTCACCAAATCAATCGCTACCATCAAGTAATCACAATCCCACAAACCGGCTTGAGCTGTGATTGCACAGCTCAAGCCGGTTTGCTCGGAAAATCTACTGTTTCTTTACATTCCGTGAGGTAGGCGCACAGCATCATGACTACCGGGACATCAGGGGCGATCAGGGCCAAAGTCCGACTGGGCGATCGCATCTTCTCCAGTAGCACCATCGTCGCCGGCTCGATCATCCTGCTGGTCCTCGCTGCTGTTGCCATTTTTCTTGTCGGCGAGAGTATCCCCGCGTTCGTGGCGAAGCCCGGAACCCTCCCCCTCGGTGCCGCCAACTTCTGGGTCTACGTATGGCCGCTGGTATTCGGCACCGTCTGGGCAGCGGCCATCGCCCTGGTCATTGCGGTCCCCGTCTCCATCGGCGTCGCTCTTTTCATCTCGCACTATGCGCCGCGTCGCATCTCACCGGTGCTCGGCTACGTCATCGACCTGCTGGCCGCGGTCCCATCGGTTGTCTTCGGGCTTTGGGGCATCGGCGTCCTCGCACCATTGGTTCAGCCGTTCTACGCGTGGCTCAGCGCCAACGTGGGCTGGTTCCCTCTCTTCGACGGTAGAGTCTCCGGCACGGGTCGCACCGTTCTCACAGTGGCGATAGTGCTCGCGGTGATGATCTTGCCCATCATGACGGCGGTCAGCCGCGAAGTCTTCCTCCAGGCCCCTCGACTGCACGAAGAAGCTGCCCTCGCCCTCGGCGCGACGCGCTGGGAAATGATCCGTATTGCCGTACTCCCCTTCGCACGCGCCGGGATTATTTCCGCGACAATGCTCGGCCTCGGTCGCGCACTCGGGGAGACCCTCGCGGTTGCGATGGTGCTCTCTCCAGCGAGGGTCGTGTCGTTCTTTCTGCTCACCACCCAGAATCCGAACACCATCGCCGGGAACATCGCCCTCCAATTCCCGGAGGCGAGCGGTGTGGCCGTAAACACACTCATTGCCACGGGCCTCGTATTGTTCGTCATCACCTTTATCGTGAACGCGATCGCCCGCGTTGCAGTCAACCGTCGCAAAGCCTTTTCTGGAGCGAACTAATGGCAACGATGACCCTCGGCCCGGTCAGCAATTCCCTCACCGCCGGCAGGCTGCCGCGCGGGTCTGCCTGGATGGTTCTGGCGGGGAGCTGGGTCGTGTTGGGTATCGTGTTCCTCTTTGTGCAACTCGCGGGCGGAACGAAACAGTTCAATCTCGTCGGAGCACTCTTCCTCGGAACAATCCTTTTCGACGTGCTTATCTACACGCTGTCCCGCCTGGTGGAGGGTGCGCGCCAGGCCACGGATCGACTGGTCACCTCTCTCGTCGGCACCGCTTTTATCCTCGCCCTGCTGCCGCTGGTGTCACTCGTCTACACGGTGGTGCTCAACGGCCTGCCGAGAATGCTCCAGCCGTCGTTCTTCGGTAGCTCGATGCGCAACGTACTCGGCCCGGAGGGTGGAGCACTTCACGCGGTCGTCGGCTCCCTCGAGATCACCCTTATCGCTACCGCGATCTCGGTACCGATCGGTCTTCTCACTTCTATTTACATCGTCGAATACGGCCGCGGTGTACTCGCTCGTACAATCACTTTCATGATCGACGTCATGACCGGTATCCCGTCGATCGTGGCCGGCCTCTTCGCCTACGCACTTTTCCTGCTTATTACCGGCGACCCGGGATACCGTTCGGGATTCGGGGGCGCTGTTGCGCTTTCGGTGATTATGGTTCCCATCGTGGTGCGCTCGTCGGAAGAAATTCTCAAGCTGGTCCCCAATGAACTGCGGGAAGCGTCCTATGCCCTCGGAGTACCGAAGTGGTTGACAGTATTGAAAATCGTCGTTCCCACCGCCATCGCAGGAATCACCACCGGTGTAATGCTGGCAGTGGCTCGGGTCATCGGCGAAACAGCTCCCCTGCTTCTCATCACCGGTTTCACCGCCGGAATGAACTATGACCCATTCAAAAACCAGATGATGACACTTCCCATGTTCACCTATACCCAGTATGCGAACCAGGGGCCCGCTGCGAGCGACTTCCTCGACAGAGCGTGGGCGTCCGCGCTAACCCTCATACTGCTGGTGATGCTCCTCAACCTCATTGCCCGTTCCATCGCCAGAATCTTCTCGCCGAAGCTCGGCCGTTAGCTCCTCTCGACCCCTGAACGGAATCAATGTCCAAGCGCATCGAAGTCAACGATCTGAATGTCTACTACGGCAAGTTCAAGGCCGTGGAGGATGTGACACTCTCCATTGAACCCCGTACGGTCACCGCATTCATCGGCCCGAGCGGCTGCGGCAAGTCCACCTTCCTCCGCACACTCAACCGCATGCACGAGGTGATCCCCGGTGCCCGTGTGGAAGGCGAGGTGCTCATCGACGGGAACGACCTTTACGGACCCGGCGTCGATCCCGTACTCGTGCGACGTCAGGTCGGCATGGTCTTCCAGCGGCCGAACCCGTTCCCGACAATGTCGATCCGAGACAATGTTCTCGCCGGCGTCAAACTCAACAACCGCGGCATCTCCAAGAGTGATGCCGATTCGCTCGTGGAGAAATCCCTCCGGAGCGCGAACCTGTGGAATGAGGTCAAGGACCGCCTCGCCCTGCCCGGTTCGGGCCTTTCCGGCGGCCAACAACAACGCCTCTGCATTGCGCGTGCAATCGCAGTCCAGCCCGACGTCGTGCTCATGGACGAACCGTGCTCGGCCCTCGACCCGATCTCGACGCTCGCAATCGAAGACCTTATCGAAGAGCTCAAGCTGGAGTACACGATCGTCATCGTGACCCATAATATGCAGCAGGCCTCACGCGTGTCCGACCGCACCGCATTCTTCAACATCGCTGGCACCGGCAAGCCCGGGAAGCTCATCGAGTACAACGACACCAACACGATCTTCTCGAGGCCGAGCGTTCAGGCCACGGAGGACTACGTATCCGGCAAGTTCGGATGATCACCGCGACACCGGCGACCTGCCCGACCAACCGGGATCAGGGGCTCAGGCGCTCGGGACTGCCACGATCGGTGCGGTGGTCGGCGCCTGAGAACCCCCGCTCGGTTCGACTGTGATGCCGAGGGTATCCCCCTCGGTCATCGCGCCCGAGAGCAGCTTCACCGTCGTACCGGAAGACGCAGCGTTGAATGTTCCGGCCGGAGTCGCCCTGGACGCCTTATCGATATACCAGAGTTCGTAGGTTTTGCTATCGGCGAGCTTCGGAAGCTGATCGATAACCACAGCGGACTGCCTGAGGCCGACGGACCAGACGAACGTGGCCTTGCCGCCGCCGGCGACATCCGCCTTCGCCCGCTGGGAGTCGCTCGCCGACACGATGGATGAGATGGCCGCGGCTTGCTGCTGAGATTCGTTTGCCGCCGACAGCCCGAGCACGTTGCCTCCGACGAACAGCGCGACGGCAGCGGCCGCGGCTACCAGGATCGACGCCGGACGGGTGTACCAGTGAGAGGCAGCCTTCGTCATGGCTCGTGAGGATGTGCCGAGGCTCGCTGTGCGGATGGCTGTGGCCGCGGCATCCTGCTGTGACTTCATCTCCTGTGATGTTTCCCGCGAAGACGTGGTGCCGGTCGAAACCGGGGGTACCGCCGTCAACAGCGGGCGCACCGCCGGAAGCGGCGCGAGCTGCGGCGTCACGGCGATTTGGGCCATCAGTCGGGCTTTGAGGTCGGCGGGAGGCGCGACCGAGTTGGTCGAGAGTCCGATCATTACCGCTGTGTCAGACAATGAAGCCACCTCCGCCCGCGCCTCTTCGGATGTCAGCAGGTACGCCTCGAACCGACCCTTCTCGTCACCGTCGAGTGCATTCAGCGCATACGCGCCACTCAGGAGATGTAATTCCTCGCGATCGGTCACGATGCCACCCCCAATTCGTCGCGCAGACGGATCATGCCGTCGCGTAGTCGTGTTTTCACGGTGCCGATGGGCACCTTGAGCATTGCCGCCACTTCACTGTGGCTATATCCGCCGTAGTACGCCAGGGTGACGGCCTGACGCTGCAGTTCGGTCAATTGCGACATGGCTTCCTTCACCCTTTCGTGTTCAATAGTTGTTTCTACCGTGTCCGCGACATTGTCGTAGTCGGACACGTAATCTCGGATACCGATCTTCACGTCACGATCACGACCGGACTGCGAAGACCGGATGCGGTCGACCGCGCGCCGGTGAGCCATGGTGAGGATCCAGGTGGATGCCCCGCCTTTGTTCGGCTCGTACCGTGACGCGTTCTGCCAGATCTCCAGGAATACCTCCTGGGTCACTTCTTCTGATTGCGAGTGATCCACCAGCAGACGACGGATCAGCCCGAATACTCTCGGGGAGATTTCGTCGTAGAGCGCTCCGAAAGCCGCCTGATCCCCGCCCGCAATCTGCGCGAGCATGGTCTCTTTTGTCGCAGGTTTATCCATGGACTGATAGTCCTGGCTGCGGTCGGTTTCACGGGGCACGAGCTTAAGCATCGCAAACAATCCGGGTAAGCGTACGCGGTACCGAAAAGTTACTCGAGTCGAGTGACTTTTCGAATACCTCGATATTCAATTGTGTGCGACCTACGCAGGCGTAACAGCTTCTCTGTGCGTTCGATGCCGTTGCGTCTGTGCGGGTCACAACTGGAGTTCGCCACCGAGCGCGAAATGGATTGGTCTGCGGCGCATTCAGCCCTGAATCGGTCGCGTTGAGGCCATTTCCCTCCGGAAAGGGGTGCCAGGCCGCAGAAACGCCTCTCGGCGCTAGGCCGCTCGAAGCGGCGAATATTGGAGCCCGGGGTTACTGCGGCCCGGCGATGGCCCTTACGGGCCGTTGGCAAGTGTACCGGCCGACTCTGGATGCTTCCGCTCTGGCCGCCACCAATTCGCATTCGCGGAGCTGATCCGGGCATCGTACGAGGTCGACCCCTGAATCCGAATCGCCAGGGGTCAAGGGTCAACTTTGCATCGTCGCCTTCGGCCAGGGGTCAACTTCGCATCGTTCTGGTTGCCGGGAAGATGCGAAGTTGACCCCTGGGGAGGGGAGTGGCGGGGAGGGGCGAGGCGGGGATGCCCTCGTACGGCGGATTCGCGGGGGCTGCACTTGCGGAGTTAGTCGAGCGACCCGGCTCGCCAGAGTTTGGCGCAGGAGACGAACTCCGTCGCGGTCTGCGAGAGGCGGAGGGCGCGAGTGGTGAGTTCGGACGCGCGCTCCGGCGAGGTCAGGTCCGCGTCATCGGCAACGCTCGTTGCTCCCAGTGCGGTGATACGGCAGAAGGCTGCTGCACGGTCGAGCGCGACCCCGAAGTCCCCCTGAAACAGTCCGCGAAGAATCTGGTCGGCGAGAACGATGATCTCTGCAGGACCGGTCGGGGCGGTCGCGCCGGCCACCACCGGGTCGATAGTGGTCGCGATCTCGGTGCCGCGTTGAAAGAGGTGGGCGGTGCCCTCGGCATCCTGGCGCACGAGCGCTCGCATCAGGTAGATGCGCCAGAGCGCGCCCGGCAGGCTGCGCGGACTGGCGCGCGCCCACAGTTCGGCGACGGCGTCGATTCCATGCTCGTCGGTGAATGCGACGAGCCGGTCGACCACCCCCTGGTCAGGGCTCTGCCGCACTCGGCTGAGCAACGCTCCCGCGGTCTCATGGGCGACGCGGCTGATCTGCGCGGGGTCCTCCCCGCCCACGAAACTTTCAAACTTGGCGCCCGAGAACTGGGTCGGCTTATGGAACTGGTCGGTCATCCGTCAAAGCCTAAGCCAGCGGATGCCTCACCCGTCGCGCGTTCGCCAGTCGCGCAATCCACGCTAGATTTAAGAGAAGGGGCCTCTAGCTCAGTTGGTAGAGCATCGGACTTTTAATCCGTTGGTCGTCGGTTCGAGCCCGACGGGGCCCACCCCTCTCGGCCATATTGCCGCAAGAATTTCACGAGAGAGATCACTCACCGTGCACCGTGCAGATCGAGCCGCCACCGCCCGGTGGGTGCCGCGCGAGACGACCGCTCCGATCCAAGAGGTCCTGACACCTCCGACCGCCCGGCAGACCCGATGATCCTCAGTTTCGGCCTGGTACTGGTAGCCGCAATCCTGATCTCGGGCATCGCGCACCGGACGGTGTTATCCACTGCGGTCGTATTTTTGTTCGCGGGATTCTTGCTCGGGGATGGAATGGCTGGCGTCATCACCCTCAAGGCCGGAGATTCGCAGGTCACCCAGATCGCGCAGATTGCCCTGTTCGTCGTTCTTTTCACTGACGGTCAACATCTCGCCGTGCGCGACCTGGCCAGAGCGTGGCGTCTACCCGGCCGAGCCCTCCTGCTCGGGATGCCGCTGACTTTTATTATCACCACCGTGCTCGGGGTCACACTGCTCAGGTTGCCGCTGCTCGAAGCGCTGCTCATATCGGCGGTGCTTGCCCCGACCGATCCCGTGTTCGCCTCCGCTATCGTCGGGCGGACCGAGATCCCGTCCCGGATACGCGGCCTGCTGAACGTCGAGTCCGGACTCAACGACGGCCTCGCCCTTCCCGCCGTGCTCGTGCTCGTCGCCGCGGTGGGAGGACCCGGAGTCGACCCACTGGTACTAGCCCTGGAGTTAGTGGGGGGAATCGCACTCGGCGTTGCTGTGCCGCTACTCGTTTCCCTGTTACTGCGCGTCCGATTCATCACGACGACTCCGCTCTATGCCTCTCTTGCTCCCGTCGCAATTGCGATCATCATCTACGGTGTCGCGGAGGCGACCGGGGCAAACCTCTATTTGGCGGCGTTCTCCGGGGGCATCACCATCGCCAGCGCGGCCCCCGCGCTTCGAGACGCGTTCAGGGAATACGGCGAATTTATCGCCGAAAACGTCAAACTGGTGGCTATTTTCGTTTTCGGGGCCCTCATCACTCCAATTGTGCTCGCCGACGTTTCGCTGGCCGGCTACCTTTTCGCTCTTCTGACTCTGATCATCGCCAGGCCTATCGCCGTGGAGATAGCCCTCCTCGGAAGCAAACTGCCCTGGCAGGAACGTGCGACCGCCGCCTGGTTCGGGCCAAAGGGGTTCGCCTCCGTTTTATACGGCTTGCTCGTACTCGAAAGCGGAAATCCCGACGCAGAGCACCTCTTCCACCTCATCGTGGTGGCGATCACCCTCTCCATCGTCGCCCATTCATCTACCGACGTTCCGATTGCCAGCTACTTCGCCCGAATCACCGCAGAGCAGGAGAGAGCGCCAGACAACGACGGTCCCGGCTCCGTGATCCAAAAAGAGTCTCGACCTACCGGGTAGACGGTCCCGGGCGAATGCGCCCGACGGTCGTCGAGTTCACAGGGTGGATGCCTGATCAGGTACATACTTGTGCAGCTCGCGTGCGGGTCGCTCATAGTCGTGGGCCAGCGGACGATCGGGGAGTTTTATTGGTTTTGGCGCTACCTTCTCCCACGGAACTTGAGACAGTAGGTGGCTTATCGCATTGATTCGTGCGGACTTCTTGTCGTCGCTCTCGATCGTCCACCATGGTGCCTCGGGAATATCCGTCACCGTAAACATCGCGTCCTTTGCCCTGGAGTAGCCCTCCCATTCAACGATGGATTTGAGGTCGGTTTCCGAGAGCTTCCACCGTCTCATCGGATCCTTCAGACGCGATTTGAATCGCTTCTGCTGTTCGTCGTCTGAGACCGAGAACCAGTACTTGACCAGGATGATGCCATCTTCGACGAGCATCCGCTCGAGGATGGGCACTTGCCTCAGGAAACGGTCATATTCTTCCTCGGTGCAATATCCGAGCACGCGCTCGACTCCGGCACGGTTATACCAAGACCGGTCCATGAGCACGATCTCGCCAGCCGCCGGCAGACGTTCGATATATCTCTGGAAGTACCATTGGCTTCGCTCGCGTTCGCTCGGCGCGGGAAGTGCGACGACTCGTGCAGACCGGGGATTCAGGTATTGCATCACTCGTTTGATCGAGCCGCCTTTGCCCGCTGCATCGCGACCTTCGAAGATGACGAGGACGCGGGCACCCGACTGCACTACCCACTGCTGCATCTGTACGAGATCTATCTGAAGACGTTCGAGTTCGGTTTCGTACGCACTCTTCGCCAGCGTGCGACGGGCCTGCAGATGCTTCTTCGGTGACATCGTTCTCCTTCGTCGTTGTCTGGTGATGCGGTGTCATGGGGGCGCACACCACCGTCGAGATCGGAGGCGAAACACGCGTATCGGAGCGTCGGTGGTTTCGAGCGCTGGTGTCCCCCCCAGACTGCCCCATCTCACCATTCAGACGAGGGACCCTTCGAGGCTCTGTCCGATTCCGAGTTCGTCCCGAAGGCGGATGAGGGCTTCCCGCAGGCGCGACTTCAGAGTGCCTACCGGTATCTCGAGGCGAGCCGCCAACTCGGGACCGGTCAGCCCCTCGAAGTAGGTCATTGAGATCGCGTCGCGCTGGATGGCGGTCAATCGGGTCATCGCACGGGTGACCCGCGCCGATTCGACAGAGAGCTCACCTGCTTCAGAGACCAGATCGAAGTGCACGTCTCTGTCGCGTACCCCGATGCGCAGGTCACGATCGCGGCTGGCCTGGGATGCCCGAACGCGGTCGACCGCGCTGCTGTGCGCTTTCATCATGATCCAGCTCACAGCGGAGCCACGGGCGGCATCGAAACGCGACGCCGACCGCCACACCTCCAGGAACACGTCCTGCGTCACTTCCTGGGACTGTCCGTCATCCACCACTGTGCGTCTTATCAAGCCGTGGACGCGGGGGGCCATGCACTCGTACAGCTCGCGGAATGCCGCATGGTCGCCGGCCGCGATCCTGATGAGCATGCCATTGGTTGCCGTTCGCAGAACGGACGTCGAGTCACTGTCGACTCCCGGTGAGATCGCCATGCTTCGCCTCCTTTAGGCAGCCTGTTCGGGTGGCTGACGGTTTCAGGGACAGCGGTTCGAAGCTACGTGGCGTTGGCACCGGTGCGCGGGGGCTTGACACGCTGCTCCCGGTGTGCCGAGTGCGCTGGATCAGCCCACCATTGGGTCGTGCACCCTCGCGAGACACATCACGTTTTGGCTACACGGTCAGTTCCGAGTGCCTCAGGCCTGCACGACGGTTACTCGGTCCTTACCGGAATTCTTCGACTCGTACATCGCGGAGTCGGCAACAGCGACGAGATCGGCACCCGTCGCTCGATACCCGGGACGGGGGCGATAGATTGCGACCCCGATACTCGCGGTGATCGGGCGGGTCGTCGACGCCGGGCCGTATGGCGTTCGCACCGCGATCCGCACTCGCTCGGCGATCGCTTCGGCGGCTGTCACATCCGTATCCGCGCAGATGATGAGAAATTCGTCACCCCCGAGCCGGCCGACGATATCGTCCTGACGGACGACCCCGAGGAGATGGCCGGATACCGCACGCAGAATGCCGTCACCCATTCCGTGCCCCAGGGCATCGTTGACCGCTTTGAAGCCATCGAGGTCGAGAAAGATAATGGCGACCGGCGTGCCATGGCGGTGCGCGGCCGCCAGGGTAGGGGTGAGGTACTCCTCGAGAAGACGACGGTTGGCCAGCCCGGTGAGCGGGTCGTGGAGCGCACGGTGTTCCAACTCGTTTTGCAGGCGAATCCGGCCCAAGACCAGCATCGCTTGCCACGCAAGGGTCTCCATCAGCAGAGCGGCGGATTCATCCATAGTGCGCTCCCTGCCGAAATAGCAGACAAGCACACCCACTGCCCCACCGTCCGCGAAAAGGGGCACAGCCCACAGTGCCTCGACTCGCGCGATCGACATCGCCTCCCCTGTCGACGGATACCGGGCCAGCGCGGCATCGAGAGTGGTGAGCGTGACCGTGCGAGAGGTGGCCAGCGCATCCAACTCCGGACGAGCATCCGTTGATGCCGCGATGTTGACCGACTGCGAGCCGGCAACGAGCCGGAGTGTGCCCGATTTCGCCCGCAGCAGTATCGCGACTGCAGGGGCGGAGAAGGCGTCCCGCGCCACCGAGACGAACGTCTCAGCCAGCGCTTCTTCCGTCGTGGTCGAATCGAAGGCTGTGGAGGCCTCCTGGATGATGCGAACGCGAGACTCTGAGATTTCGGCCGATCGTTGTGCCGACAACAGCTGCCGCTCGTAGTCCTGGCGGGATGTCGAGTCGAAGACCGCAGTTCGAATGAGGCGAGGCGAGCCCGTGGCATCCGGCACCACGAGGGAATTCACCAGTACGGGAAGCTCCGTGTCACCGGGGCCCAGCATGGTGAGGGCAACCTCGTGGATGTGTCCGGATAGTCGCATCACCGGCAGATAGCGCGTCTCGTAAAACAGCTGGCTACCGGATGAAAGCAACTGGCGAAACGTACGCCCGACCAACGCGGCAGGCGGCACTCCCACCCACGACGCCATGGTGTCGTTGACGGCGATGATCTCACCATCGGGAGTTGTCGAAAGGATCCCACAGGGAGCACCGTTGTAGAGCTCCTCAATCGACTCCGTGACGGGTAGCGGGTCGTGGCCTGACAGCTGCCCGTCCGCAGTCATGCGAAGAAGTCGAGGATTCGACGCGATAGTTGGGCCGGATCCGACAGGTTGGGACAGTGACCACTCGAGGTGAGCATGACGAGTTCACTCCCGGTGATCTGCTCGTGCACGTAGTGGCCGACTCGCTCGGGGGCGATCACGTCCTCGGTGCTCTGCAGCACCAGAGTGGGGATCGACACCCGGGAGAGGTCACGGCGGTTGTCGGAGAGAAACGTCACCCGGGCGAAATGTCTCGCGATGATCGGATCGGTACTGCAGAAGCTCTCCGTGAGCTCTTGCCCCAGCTCCGGGCGATCGCTGTTGCCCATCATGAGCGGGGCTATGGAAGCGGACCACCCGAGGTAGTTGGCGTCGAGGGTATCGAGCAGTGAATCGATATCGGCCCGGGTGAACCCCCCGTGATAGTCATCCTCGTCGACATACCGGGCGGAGGGTCCGACGAGCACCAGGGCGCCAAAGCGCGATCCGTCGCGATTGGCTGCTAAAACACCGACGATGGCGCCTACCGAATGTCCGACGAAGACCGCATCTCTCAGGTCGAGTTCCTCGACGATCTCGAGTACGTCCTGCGCATAGCCGTCGAGCGAATCGTACTTGCCCCGGTCGTAGGCGGTGAGATCGGAACCCCCGGCTCCCACGTGATCGAACAGCACGACCCGATAGTCACGTTCGAAAAGCGGAACCATGTGGCGCCATACCTCTTGGCTGCAGCCGAAGCCGTGAGCGAACACGATGGGACGACCGGTCGGATTTCCCGACACACGGACATTATTACGGATCACGGGATCGCCGACGCTCTTGACGGTTCGGTTCATCAGCGGCCTCGGGTCGTGGATCGCGGAAAGCTGGGAACGCTGAAAGGCGTGCGAGCATAGCTTACCGGAGGGGGGAATAGGGGGCTTTGACAAACCCGACATGTACCAGTGAGCCTTGCCTGATACCGGTCGCCCCGAAGGAAGGGATCAGCGTGAATAGTCAAGCGGTCCCGTTTCCCCTGGGCGCGACGGACCTCGCGGACGCGCTTGCGCGGGGTGAGATCGTGGCGTACTTCCAGCCGCAGATCGATGTAGCGACCGGACAGATCGTCGCCGTCGAGACGCTGAGTCGCTGGAGGCATCCGCACCGAGGCATCATCGGTCCTGGAGAGTTCATCCCCCTCGCGGAACGAACCGGACTGATTCACCTCATCGGCGAGCTCATGATCGAAGAGGGCTGCCGGTGTGCTGCCGAATGGCAGCGCCGGGGTCATCCCCTCGAGATATCGATCAATGTCTCTGCGGCCCAACTTTCCACCCCACAGTTCTTCGAACGGGTCGTGTCGACTCTCGATCGGATGTCGGTGCCCGCCGGATGCCTCACCCTCGAGATCACGGAGTCCCAGGCGATCCGTCGGATTGGGCCCGTCCGAGAGCACCTCGATCAGTTACGTCAGAGGGGTATCGGAATCTCGATCGATGATTTCGGCACCGGGCATTCCTCTATCGAACGGCTTCTTCGCCTGGGGGCAACGGAGCTGAAGTTCGATCGCACTCTGATCCAGTCCGGCACCCACTCGACCCGTGCGCTCATCGCGGCGATCGTCTCGCTCGTTCACGAACGGAATATCCGAGTCGTCGCCGAGGGCATCGAGACTGTCGAACACCTGGCGCTCGCGCGTGAACTTCGCTTCGACCGTGGGCAGGGGTTTCTCTTTGCCCATCCCACATCGGGCGAACTTCTCGAAGAGCTGGTCTCGGCGAATCGGGCCTCCGAATGGGCGCCCGGCTCGGCTTCCTAGAGCGTGCTCTCGAGATCCTCACCGACCGCGGCATCGCCGGAGCCCTGCTGTGATTCGCCCGCCGTGTCTCCACCGACATCGAGCTGCGTCCACAACACGGGCATCCCGGGCGAGAAGAGTATCTCGATACCGGTTCCCGACTTGAGCGGTGGGATGGTCACGTAGCCGCCGCCGCTCTTGATCGCTTCGAGAATGCGTGCCTTCAGCGCCGTCACGGGATCGGGTAGGAAATAGTCGCGCCCGTCGACGGTGAGCCGGTTCACTATCACTGGTTTCCTAACTTGGGACACGAGGGTGCCGCGATCGGCGGCTGGTCAAGGGTACGCCCGTGCCTCGACAGTCCCCCCGGCGACTATTCTGCAACAAGCAGGAACTCGCCTGTTGCCAGAGACCTCAAGGGGGATTCCGTGGGCGTTCTGTACTACGGCGGCAGCGAATTCGAACTCGACGACAGGCTCCTCACCCACCTCCAGGTCGTCATCAGCACGAAGTTGCGCCGGGGCGAGAACTTCTTTCTGTCGTGGACCCAACCGATGGAGCGTGGCAGCGGGCGTCATGCCATCTGGATCGACAACGGAATCCGCATCCATTTCTTCTTCAGCGGCTCGCGCCCGGCCGGAATTAATCGCGCCTGGGTCGAGTCCCTTCTGCTGGCAGCAGGAAAACCCTCGGGTCTCCAGTTGAGCGATGAATCCGAGCCGCGCGGCGAGAGCGGGGACAAGTCTTAACCCCAGCGGATCGACGGCGTGGTGTCGGTGCTCCCAGACCGTTTCGACGTGATACGCACCATCTCCAGCGGGCCCGGACCGCGACGCCTCGGAGAGGCGAACGCCGTGAAACACCTCTTTTGGGGCTACTGCGCCCACTCTTCGGGCTTGCGGTCCTCGCGCTGAGCCGGGTGCCAATCCTGAAGCCGTAGGTTGTTCGACCCGAGACGCTGGTGCCATGCGACAGGTCTGTGCCGGTTCGAGGCGGCACACAGGCGCCGCCGAGGAACGATCATCGCGGGCGTTCGACTTCGGCACTAGCCGGTCATCGTGCCCAAGAGTAGGCCGAGCAGGTAGGTGATGCTTGCAGCGCCGTAGCCGATGCCCAGCTGGCGCAGTGCACGGCGCAAGGGCGGACCGCCGGAGAGCAGCCCGACGACGGCGCCGGTGCCCAGCAGGGCAAGCCCGACAAGCACTGCCGCGACCACGAGGGCCGCGATTCCCTGCAATCCCAACAGGTACGGCAGCACCGGGATAGCCGCGCCAGACGCGAAGAAGCAGAAGCTCGAGATCGCGGCACCGAATCCGGTACCGACCGCTTCGTGTGTGTCGACCGGGCCGTTCTGCTCAGCCAGGCTGTGATCGTTGAGACCCTGATCGTGCCGGGTACGCGTGTCGAGCATGGCGGATGCCCGGGCCACCGCCGCCTCGGGCGTCATGCCGCGTGCCCGGTAGACCAGTGCCAACTCGTTGGCATCGACGTCGAGGTTCGGGAGTGCGCTGTTGCTCTCCGGGTCGGGGGTGGATGCCTCGAGCAGCTCCCGCTGGGACCGCACCGACACGTACTCCCCCGCCCCCATCGACAGCGCACCCGCGAGAAGGCCCGCGAGACCGGTGACGAGCACGACCTGCTGGGACACCCCGCTCGCACTGATGCCGATCACCAGGGCGAGGTTCGAGACGAGGCCGTCGTTGGCCCCGAAGACGGCCGCGCGGAAGGTGCCGGCAAGCCGGATGCGTCCCCGTTCAGCGAGACCGCGCACCACCTCGGCATGGATCCGCTCGTCGGCGGCCATGGCTGCCGTGGCATCCGAATCCGACTCGTAGGGAGAACGCGCTTCGGCCCGCTGCGCGAGCGCGAGCACGAAGACCGAGCCGAAGCGTCGGGCAAGAAGACCGAGCGATCGGGTGCGGAAGTCGCCGCGGCGCGGCTTACCGATGTTGTCGCCGAGCAGGTCGAACCAGTGCTGTTCGTGCCGGCCCTCAGCCTCGGCGAGCGCGAGCAGGATCGCTCGCTCCTCCCCGGCGCGACGGCTGGCGAGATCACGGTAGACGGCGGCCTCGGCCTTCTCGTCGGCGAGATACTGGCGCCAGCGTCGCAGGTCTGACGCTGAGGGAGGAGCGGAGGGTGAGTCCGGGCGCGTGGCGCTCACGGGGATCCTTTCGGTCTCGTAAATCCGCCGGAGTCTCCCGCGGTTACTGTCGGACCGAAGGTCTCGTTCGCCGAAGCGGGCGACTTCGCCGTTTCGGTGGGGTACCGGGCCGGTCGTCGTGACCCGCCAGTATGTCGATACTCCCGACCACGCCGATCATCGTGACCCGGCGCGAGGGAACTACTCCCCTTCGTTGTGCCCAGAATAGCGGATGCCCCACGAACCCGACCAGCTCTCGCCCGATTCGAGCCAGCGCAGGCCCTGCCCGCTGTTGAGGGCGTTGGGCGGAGCGGTCATCGGCTCGACGGCGATGGCCGTGCCGAGACCGCCGTCCTTCGGGAAGATGCGGGTGGTGAACACCTGCACATAGGCGAAGTCGGACTCCTGCCAGAGCTCGACGAAACGGCCGTCCGGCGCGGTGAGCCGGTGGTGACTCACGCCGTCCACCGAACTCACGCCACCGAAGGCGTCGTCGAGATCGAGCCCCGCCACCAGCCGACCGGCGCGCAAGTCGTAGTCCGTGCCGTCGACGGTCGTCTCGCGGATCGGGTTGAGTCGGGCATCCGTCTCGAAGCGCGTTCCCGCGGCCACCGCGAGCGTGAGCTCATAGGTCGGCACCTCGCCAAGACGGAGAAACGGATGTGTTCCGACCGCGTACGGCGCACGGTTGGCGCCCACATTGCCCACGCCGTGCGTCACGCGGATGCCATCGTCGACGAGCTCGTAACGCACTGTCGTATCGAGAGTGAAGGGGTACCCGCGGGTCGGATGTACCGTCGCGGCGAGCGTCACGGCATCCGCACTACGCTCCACGACGGAATAGGGGCGGTCCCTCAGTAGTCCGTGCAGGGCATTGTGACGCGCAGGTTCGGTGATGTCGAGCACTTGGGCCGCCCCCTCGTGTATCCACACTCCGTCTTCGACGCGATTGGGCCAGGGCACGAGCACTGTTCCGTCACCGAAGGGCGGCACCACGTCCTCCTCGTAGGGTTCGGTGAGGTCGACACCGCCGATAGAGAGCACGCGCAGCGATGCGGCGACCTCGGTGATCACGGCGATCGCCTCGCCGTGCGGAGTCGACTTGGAGAGGGGGAACTGGTCTCCGGTTGGGGCACGCATTCGGTCAGCCTAGCGAGCCAACAGGATGCTCAATCCCGTGGCCTCGAGCCGTCCGAGTTGGTCGGCGTCGGCCTCCTCCCCGGTGATGAGAGTGTCGATCGCGCCGATCGGCGCGACCCGGCTCTGCTGGGTGATGCCCAGTTTCGAGCTGTCGGCCACGACGATGGAGCGACCGGAAGCCCCGAGCATCCGCCTCTTCAGGTCGGCCTCCGGCAGGTTGACGTTGGTGATTCCCGAGACGGCGTCCACGCCACTACAGCCGATGAACGCCAGGTCGGCACGGATGCGATCGAACACCACCCCGGCCAGCGGATCGACAAGCGAATGCTGCAGCGGTCGCACGGTGCCGCCGGTGACGACCACGGTGAAGCGTGGGATCACCGGTTCGAGCAGCAGGGCGATGTTGAGGGCATTGGTGATCACGACGACACCCTGCAGATCGTCGCGCTCGAGGAGAGCGGCGGCGATCGCGGAGGTCGTGGTTCCGACATCCAGCACGATCGCCTGGTGGGACTGCACGAGCGACGCCGCCGCGCGACCGATACGTCCCTTCTCCTGCGCTCGCGCGAGTAGTGACTGCTCGAAGGGCCTCTCATTGCCGGGGGATCGGCCGGAAACCCCACCGAGCACCGCCCCACCGTGCACCCGCTGCACGGCGTTTGCACTCGCGAGGGTGTCGAGATCAGCGCGCACGGTCACCTCGGAGATGCCGAACAGCCGGCTCAGTTCACCGACTTTGACAAAGCCGCGCTCCTCAACGCTCGCCAGGATCTGCTCGCGCCGTACCGCAGCCGGCGGGCGAGACAACGGTTCGATCATGCGCTCATCTTCGATTACTTGTGTTTTCTTGTCAATGGCGGGTAACGTTTCTGTGATTTCATAACCCAGGACCGAGGTAGCCATGCCCGCGATCGTCAAACGCGAATACCGACTGGCCGACGGCCGGGAGCTCATCTACTTCGACGATGCGGACACCACGCTCCCCCCGGATCGCGCTCCGGATGCCCGGCACCTGGATCCGCGCCCCGACACTGCCTCGATGCGACAGGATCCGCTCACCGGCGAATGGATCTCGATCGCCGCCTCCCGCCAGAACCGGGTCTTCCTTCCGCCCGCCGACCAGGATCCGCTCGCCCCGGCAAGCACCACGAACCCTTCCGAGATTCCGGATGCCTACGACGTCGCCGTCATCGAGAATCGCTCCCCGAGCTTCGGGCCCGAGATCGGGGCTGCATTCGACAGCGCCGAACTCACCGCCATCGGCCTCGGCCGCACGCTCCCGTCGATCGGACGCTGCGAGGTGATCTCCTTCAGCCCCGAACACGAGGGAGCATTCGGCAGCGTGAGTCGTTCCCGCGCCCGCACGGTGATCGAGGCCTTGGCCGACCGCACGCAGGTACTCTCGGCGCTGCCCGGCGTGCAACAGGTCTTCCCGTTCGAGAATCGTGGCGAGGCTATCGGTGTCACCCTTCGACATCCGCACGGCCAGATCTACGCCTATCCGTACATCACGCCGCGCACGACGCGGCTGCTCGACTCGGTCGCCCGCTTCGGGCCCGACCTGTTCGCGTCGATCCTCGAGTTCGAGTCCGCCTCCGAGCGGGTGGTGCTACGGGGGGAATACTGGACGGCGTTCGTACCCTTCGCCGCCCGCTGGCCCATCGAGGTACACATGCTTCCCCACCGTCAGGTACCCGACTTCGCGGCCACCTCCCCCGAAGAGCGCGACGAGCTCGCCGATCTCTACCTTCGCCTGCTTCGCGGTATCGACGAGCTCTACGGCACCCCGACGCCCTACATCGCAGCATGGCACCAGGCGCCGGTCGCCGCCGGGCGGGACGACATCCGCCTGATGCTGCAGGTCACCTCTCCGCGCCGCGCGGAGAGCAAACTGAAGTACCTCGCCGGTTCCGAGGCCGCCATGGGCGCCTGGATCGGCGACGTCACCCCCGAACAAACGGCCGACTTGGTACGGCACGCCCTCACCAGAGTAAAGGACCCCCAGTGACCGAAATCGATATCCGCGACGACCTCCAGGCGAAGTTCCTCGCTCTCTACGGGTACGAGCCGGCGGGCGAATGGTCGGCTCCCGGACGGGTGAATCTCATTGGCGAGCACACCGACTACAACCTGGGTTTCGTGCTGCCCTTCGCCATCAACCGCCGCACCTTCGTCGCTTTGGGGCTGCGCGAGGATCGCATCATCCGAGTAGCGAGCTCCTTCGCCGAGGAGGTCGTGGAGATTCCGCTCGCCGAGCTCGCCCCCGACGCACTGCACGGCTGGAGCGCGTATCCGCTCGGGGTCGCCTGGGCGCTCAGCGAACACGGCGCCGACCTGGCAGCCGTTCCCGGGGTCGACATCTTCATCGAGTCCGACGTGCCGGTGGGAGCCGGGCTCTCCTCGTCCGCCGCCATCGAGAGTGCGGTGGCGATCGCCCTCAACGACGTCTGGCGACTCACCCTCGCCCGGCCGGTGCTCGCCCAGGTCGGGCAGCGCGCCGAGAACGTGGTCGTCGGTGCCCCCACCGGAATCATGGACCAGTCCGCGTCGCTTCTCGGCCAGAAGGACTGCGCGGTCTTTCTCGATTGCCGCAGCCTCGAGTCCGAGATCGTCGACCTCGGGCTCGAAGCCGCCGGGCTCGTGCTGCTGATCATCGACACCGGCGTGAGCCACGACCACTCCACCGGCGGGTACGCCGAGCGCCGGGCATCCTGCGAACTCGGAGCGCGGATGCTCGGGGTCGAGTCCCTGCGTGACGTGACGGTCGATGATCTGCCGCGCGCTCGCGAGATACTCGACGACGTGACCTTCCGCCGGGTGCGCCACGTTGTCACCGAGAACCAGCGCGTGCTCGACACTGTCGATGTGCTGAACGACATCGGACCGGCGGGCATCGGGGAACTGCTCGACGCTTCGCATATCTCCATGCGTGACGATTTCGAGATTTCGGTGCGTGAGCTCGACCTCGCCGTCGAGACTGCGCAGGCCAATGGCGCGATCGGCGCCCGGATGACCGGCGGCGGCTTCGGTGGGGCCGCGATCGCTCTCATCCGCTCGGATGAACTTTCCCGCCTCCAGGTTGCGATCGACGGCGCATTCGCGGAACATGGTTGGGGCCAGCCTGATACTTTCGTCGTGAGGGCCGCGCAGGGAGCCTCGCGCGAGAACTGATCCCCCAAGCACGCAGGAGCCATCCGTGAGAGCCAAATCGATTCTCGGTGCGGTCACCGGTACCATTCTCGTTGCATTGCTCACGGGCTGTAGCGGGTCCTCAACGAACGCCGCCCCGAGCGCGCCGCCGACGACTGCTCCGAGCAAGTCAGCGAGCGCGAGCGCCGCCCCGAAGCCGAAGGATGTGCTCTTCACCATCTCGGCGAAGGTGCGGGATAAGACCGGTAACACCATCGCGATCGAGCTCACCGCCCACAAGCCGCTGCCCTACAGCGACAGCGCAGCTAAATCCCTGGTCAGCGAATTCGTCAGTGCCTGCGGCACGGGGAATGGCACGACTCCGATCACCGCCGCCACCCTGGCCGCCAACGGCAGCATCCTCCTCCCGATGGACCTGGCATCGAGTACGACCGGTAAGGCCTTCAAATACCCGGTCGATGTGACGCTCGGCAATGTCTATTTCGGCCAGTCGCTCACCGGTAAGGGCATCGCGCCAACGGATCCCGCGCGACCCTGTTCGAGCGGCTTCACCTGGACCACCTCGGGCAGTGGTCGGGCAATCGCCGACTTCGAGAGCGGCAACCCTGGCCCGGACCTCAGTAGCTGGAAATATGCCCTGTACGGCTTCAGCGTGCCGGTGGATTCGAAGTCCACGATCGAAGCCTGCACGGTGACGCTCACGGATGCCGCGAAGACGACCATCGCAGACGTGGCCGGCTGGGATCCGAGCCAGTCTGCGACCGGGTACTCCTGCACGATCGGCTACGTCGGCGAATAGCCGTTGTTCATGAGGTACCGAGCAGACTGCGAACTGACTCAGGCTGTCGGATACCCGGGGAGAGGTCGGGGGTCGGGAGGGCTTCCGTATACCCGGTGCGAAGCGGCAGGATGCCAGCCCAGGCCGGGCCTGCGACATCCGCCGGTGCGTCATCGGGCCAGCCATCGGACACCTTGAGGGTCCATTCGTCCACGGTCATCCGCAGCACGAGGGTCGCTGCGAGTTCCTTCGCCGAGTGTGCCCGAAGCTCGGCGACGCGGCCGGGGATCAGCCCCTCGGTCACGAGATCGAGCGCGGCCACCGTGTCAGCACGGCTGTCGCCGACCGGGGTGCAGCTGCCGAAGAGAACGGCGCTTCGGTAGTTCATCGACGACTCGAACGCAGAACGCGCCACCACGAGGGCGTCGATCGCGGTCACCGACAGTGCGACGGGGATGCCCGTCGCGAGTAGGCGCAGCCAGTGCGAACCCGAGGATCCGTGAAGCAGGATGTGCGCACCATCCGTCACGATCGCGATCGGCAATACACGCGGCTGGCCGTCTTCAACGAACGCGAAGTGCCCGACCCGTGCGTCCCTCACCAGGGTGGCAAGGGCGTCGAGGTTCGGGGAGACGAATTTCTCGGCCATTCGAGTGGGAATGGTGCGACCGGGAGCACTCACAGTCGTTCCGCCGCTGCGACAACGTTGAACATCAGCATGGCGCGGGTCATCGGACCGACCCCGCCGGGGACCGGCGAGAGGAAGGCAGCCACCTCGGCGACGCCTGGATCGATGTCGCCGATGAGCTTCGCTTTGCCGGTGTCCGGGTTGATCAGGCGAGTGATTCCGACATCGAGCACGGCGGCGCCGGGCTTCACCCAGTCGGCCTTCACGAGTCCGGGCACGCCGACCGCGGCGATCACAATGTCGGCGCGGCGCACCTCGGCGGCGAGGTCGACGGTGCGCGAGTGGGTGAGGGTGACCGTGGCATCCACCCCCTTATTGCTGAGCAGCAGTCCGAGCGGGCGACCGACGGTGAGGCCGCGACCGATCACGACCACGTGCCTGCCGGCGATCGTCACGTCGTAGCGACGCAGCATCTCGACGAGGCCAGCGGGCGTGCAGGGTAGCGGGGAGTCCAGGTCGCCACCGACGCCGAGAACGAGACGGCCGAGATTGGTCGGGTGCAGGCCATCGGCATCCTTCGCCGGGTCCATCAGCTCGAGCATCGCGTTCTCGTCGATGCCCGCAGGCAGCGGTAGCTGGATGATGTAGCCGGTGACCGCCGGATTCTCATTGAGATCACGGATGGCGTCTCGGACCTGGTCTTCGGTCGCCTCTGCCGGAAGGTCCACCCGAATCGACTCGATGCCGAGCTCGAGGCTGTCACGATGCTTACCGGCTACGTACGAGAGCGATCCCGGGTCGCTGCCCACCAGCAGCGTTCCGAGGCCGGGATGGATGCCACGGGCCTTCAGAGCGGCGATGCGACCGACGAGCTCGTTCTTCACGGCCGTCGCGGTGGCGACACCGTCCATGCGTACTGCAGTCATGTCTCACGTCCTTTCAGGCGTTCTCTCGTGCAGCCCACGCCGCTCCACCCACCCCGGGTGTCAACTTCACTTGCTCGGAGCGAGCGGGAAGGTGCGAAGTCGACCCCTCACGAGGGGATGGGAGGTCAGGACCAGGTTCCGGGGGACACCAGGCCCGGGTAAAGGGGGTATCCGTCGGTCAGTTTCAGCACGCGGGAACGCAGGGCTTCGACATCCGGAGTCGGCTTGAGGGAAGCTGCAATGATGTCGGCGACCTCCGTGAACTCCTCGTCGCCGAATCCGCGCGTCGCGAGGGCGGGCGTTCCGATGCGCACGCCCGACGGCGTCATCGGAGGCCGCGGATCGAACGGCACCGCGTTGCGGTTCACGGTGATACCGACCGAGTGCAGGATGTCCTCGGCCTCCTGGCCGTGGATCGCGGCTTTCCGCAGGTCCACGAGCAGAAGATGCACATCCGTGCCACCCGTGGCTACGTCGATGCCCGCAGCGGTGGCATCCGGGGCGGTGAGTCGCTCGGCGATGATCTGGGCCCCACGGATCGTGCGCTCCTGGCGATCCTTGAACTCCGGCTCAGCGGCGAGCTTGAAGGCCGTCGCCTTCGCAGCGATCACGTGCATGAGCGGGCCACCCTGCTGGCCGGGAAAGACGTTGGAGTTGATCTTCTTCTGCAGGTCCAGATCGTTGTTGAGGATGAAACCCGAACGGGGTCCACCGATGGTCTTGTGCACCGTGGAGGAGGTGACGTGCGCGTGCGGCACCGGGCTGGGGTGCAGACCCGCGGCGACGAGTCCGGCGAAGTGCGCCATATCGACCCAGAGCGTGGCTCCCACTTCGTCGGCGATGGCGCGGAATGCGGCAAAGTCCTGGTGGCGCGAGTAGGCGCTCCAGCCGGCGATCAGCACCCGTGGACGAATCTCGAGCGCCTTCTCACGTACGACATCCATGTCGATGAGGAACGTCTTCGGGTCGACACCGTAGGCGTGAGCCTCATACAGCTTGCCAGAGAAGTTGAGCTTCATGCCGTGGGTCAGGTGACCGCCATGGGCAAGTTCCAGCCCCAGGATTCGGTCGCCGGGGCTCGCGATCGCGGCGAGCACCGCCGCGCTGGCGGACGCACCCGAGTGCGGCTGCACATTGGCGTAGGCAGCCCCGAAGAGGCTCTTCGCCCGGGAGATGGCGAGGGTCTCCGCGACATCCACGAACTCGCAGCCTCCGTAGTATCGGCGTCCGGGGTAACCTTCCGCGTACTTGTTGGTGAGCACCGAGCCCTGGGCCTCGAGCACCGCACGCGGAACGAAGTTCTCGCTTGCGATCATCTCGAGGGTGCCGCGCTGGCGGTCGAGCTCCTGCTCGAGTACGCGGGCGATCTCGGGGTCGACGTCACTCAGCGGTGAATTGAAAGTATTGGGCATCGGGATGACTCCTCTTGGCGTGACCGGATCGGGAAAATGGTTATCCGGTTCGGCCCAGGCGAACGGCCGAAACGTGGAGGTGGTCACTCCCTGATGGATGCCCATCCGAACGCCAGTTGTGACGCCTTCCAGTGTAAACGACTCAGTCGAGGTCTGGGTGAGTGTCGACGACTCGGACGGCACAAACCGACCCGCGACACCCGCGCAACCTGCTTCCCTTAGACTCACCTGCCCCCGACACTGACAGGAGGACCCCATCGATCAGTTGCTGAGAATAAACATCATCGACGGCCCATTCGTCGGAGTTGTCTACACCCTCGCAGTCGGTGCCGTGCTTTTTCTCGCTCTGCGCCGACCAACGCGACGCTGGATCATCACCGCCACCAGCGCGCTGCTGGCCGGGTCGGTAATCGCCCTCCTCGTGCCGTTGCTCGTGAGGTCAACCAATGCTTCGGTGTGGATCTCAGTGCCACCACCTCGACGTGGGTCTGTCTGACGTTCTCGACCGTGTGTCTCGCGATTGCCAACCTGTGGAAATCCCACTGGCCGCGAAAAGCCATCGCCTCGGTCGCGATCGTGCTGTTCGCCGTCACCGGTACCGTCGGGATCAACGCGGATTTCGGTCTCGATCGCACGGTGGCGGACCTTGCGGGCATCCCGACGGAGAAGCCGATCGCCCTGCCGACACCGCCACCGACCCCCGTCCCGAGCCGGACACCACTGGCCGGGGGGCCGCTGTGGGCGAATTGGATCCCGCCGAAAGGTCAGCCCGCCGAAGGAACTATCGGCTCGGTGACAATTCCCAACACCCTCTCTGGTTTTCGGTCCCGACCGGCTGGCCTCTACCTGCCCCCGGCCGCCCTCGTGAAGAACGCGCCACCTTTGCCGCTTGTCATCATGCTGATGGGACAGCCCGGCAACCCGGACCCGTCTTTCCAAAAACCGATCCTTGACGCCTTCGCTTCCCGACACAATGGCCTCGCCCCGATTGTGCTCGTAGCCGACCAACTCGGAAATCCGACAGTGGATCCTCTCTGCCTCGATACCGTACGCCACGGCAAGTCCGAGACCTTCCTTGTTGGGGATGTGGTGGCGTGGGCACGGGCGAACCTCCATGTGCTGCCGGATGCCGCGCACTGGACGATCGCCGGCTACTCCAACGGTGGCCAGTGTGCCCTGTCACTCGGGGCCAAACATCCCGAGATCTGGGGCAATGTCCTCGACATATGCGGTGAGGAGTATCCGGGATCGGCTCGGTCCGATCGGACCCTCGCGGAGTCCTTCGCCGGCAACAAATCGGACTATCAGGCAGTCTGGCCACTGTCCATTCTCGCAGGCCGCCATTATTCCGACACCGTCGGTGTTTTCACTGTCGGTTCCAACGACGGAACCTATGTGACACAGGCGAAAAAGGTGGAAGCCGCGGCCAAATCAGCGGGATGGAAGACGACGTACTTCGAGCTCCCGAACGGTGGCCATGTGCTCGGTGCCCTCAACGGTGGGCTTCGGGAAGGGTATCGGTCGCTCTACCCCCGCCTCGGACTCGCCGATCCTGCGACAGTTCCCTGAAACTCTGGGCACGGGTCAGTGATCGACCACGCGGCGCGGCGGGCGCTGTCGCAGCAGCGCGTCCGACACCAGCACCAGCATTATCGACAGCACCAGGATCCCAGAGAAGACGACGGGGAGCGACCCGAGTCCGAGCGTGTCGAGTAGCACAGCGCCGAGCAGCGCCCCACCGCCGATGCCGACGTTGAACGCGGTGGTGTAGAACGCGCTCGCAGTGTCGCGGATACGTGCAGGGGCCGCGTGCAGCATCCGCGTCTGGAGCAGGGGCGGAATGATGCCGATGGCCAGTCCCCAGACCACGAAAGCGGGGAGCGATATAGGCCATACGCGCGGCACGATTCCGAGCAGCAGCACAGCCACGAGTAGCAGCACCAGCGACCCCATCAGCCCGAGGCGGGGACGCTTTCCGAGCACCACCGCGACGAGGACGAGTGAGGCTGCACCGGCGATTCCGAACACGAAAAGAGCCGGGCTCACCGTCGACTCACGGAGGCCGATCTCCCGCACGAGGAACGGTGCGACATAGGTGTAGAAACAATATTGGCCGATCATGATGACGGCCGCGATCACACACACGAAGACGACGGCCATGACCGAGTGATCCCGTCGGGGAACAGCTGATGCGTCGAAATTCTCGTCGAGCACCGTGATACCGCCGGTGGCCGTTCCGACCACGGCAGCGCCCGAGAGGTGGTCGACCCTTGGGAGGAATCGGTACACGAATCCAGCGCCGACGACGAGGAGTGCGCCGAGCACGAAGAAGCTCGCCCGCCACCCGATCGCATGTCCGAGGGCGGTGCCGAGTGGCACACCGAGAACGAAGGCGAGCGATCCACCGCCGAGGGTGATGGAAACCGCACGGCCCACCTGGTGAGGGGGGACGAGGTACGCGGCATAGGCGCCGACGACCGACCAGAACACACCGTGCGCGAGCCCTCCGAGGATACGGGCGGCCACGAGCACCGTGTAGTTCGGCGCACTCGCGGTGAGCACGGTACTGAGCGCGAGCACGAGCAGAACCGTCACGACGAGCGCGTGACGCGGGATGCGCCGGGTGATAACGGAGAGCGGCGCGGTCGCGATTACGACGGTGAAAGCGAAGACCGACACCGTGATTCCGATCAGGGACTCGCTGACACCGAGATCCGCACTCATCTCCGGCAGCAGACCCGTGGGCAGCATCTCTGTGGTCACGCTGAGGAAGATCGCCACCGCAACGGTCACGAGGGCGAAATAGGGGAAGGAGGCTGTCGTTCGTGGCGCGGTCATGAGACCGGTAGTCCGTTCGAGGAGGGAGTGGAACGTATCGCCGTCCGCGGGAGGCCGCGGCTCCTGCGACCTCCCCTCCAGAGTAGGGGACATCCCTCCCACGGGGGCTCCACGGAGGTAATAGCCTTGGCACATGACCTCTCTGCCATCGATCCACTGGGTGCTGACCCTCGTCTGCTCGGACCGGCCGGGCATCGTCCACGCCATCAGCGGAGCGATCGTGACCGCCGGCGGCAACATCACGGAATCGCAGCAGTTCTCGAGCGCCGACACCGGCACCTTCTTCATGAGGCTCCAGGTGCAATCTGCCGTCACCCGCGAAGCCTTTGAAGCTGCAATCGTGCCGGTCACCGCGCACTACGACGCGACCTGGACACTGGATATCGTCGGCCGCCCCCTTCGCACCCTCGTCCTGGTCTCCACCGCCGCACACTGCCTGAACGACCTACTGTTTCGCCAGCGTGCCGCACAGCTCCCGGTGCAGGTCCCCCTCGTGCTGAGCAATCACCCGGCGCTTGGTGGTCTCGCCGAGTTCTACGGTGTTCCGTTCGAGTCGCACCCCGTGGCCTCCGAGGGCCAGAAACTGGCGTTCGAGGACCGCGTGCTCGATGCGGTCGAACAGTTCGACATCGAGCTGGTGGTGTTGGCGCGGTACATGCAGATCCTGTCACCCGCCCTCTGCGACCGACTGTCGGGGCGCATCATCAACATCCACCACTCCTTCCTGCCGGGGTTCAAGGGCGCGAATCCCTACCGCCAGGCGCATGCCCGCGGCGTGAAGCTCATCGGGGCAACCGCTCATTTCGTGACAAGCGACCTCGACGAGGGCCCGATCATCGAGCAAAATGTGGTGCGCGTCGACCATTCCGGAACGCCCGCCGAGCTGATGGCGATCGGGCAGGACGAGGAATCCCGCACCCTCACCCAGGCGGTCAAGTGGTTCGCCGAGAGTCGCGTGCTGCGCGACGGCGCCCGCACGATCATCTTCAAGTAACGCTCCCTCTTCCCGTGGCATAACTCCTGCGATTTGCCGGCGGGAGCCAGCGCCTTACCGCGCGCGCACGGGCCGCCGCCCAATCCCTCCCGGATTGCAGGAGTTATGCCGGAACGGGGAGGAAGTACTTCCAGCCGAGGTGCCTAGGATCGGGCCATGAGCTCACTCGAACGACACACCGACTACGGATCGACCGGCCTCTCCGAGTCGGAGGTGCTCCGCGACCCGATGGCCCAGTTCGCCGCCTGGCTCTCCGCGGCCGAGGATGCCGAGATCTTCGAGCCGAACGCGATGGTGGTGAGCACCGTGGATGCCGATGGCACGCCGAGCAGCCGCACAGTGCTACTCAAGGGGCTCGACAACGCGGCCTTCGAGTTCGTGACGAACTACCGGTCCCACAAAGGGCAGGCACTGTCCGCGCATCCGGCTGTGTCGCTGCTCTTCCCCTGGTACCAGCTCACCCGGCAGGTGATCGTGCGCGGGGTGGCGCACCGCACGGATGCCGCCACCTCCGACGCGTACTTCGCCGGCCGTCCTCATGGATCTCGTCTTGCAGCGCTCGCCAGCGAGCAGTCGCAGCCGGTCGCCTCTCGCCAGGTGCTCGAAGACCGGATGCTCGAGCTCGAGGCGCACTATCCGGAAGGCTCGACTGTGCCGCGCCCCGAACAGTGGGGCGCATTCCGAGTCGTGCCGAGCACGATCGAATTCTGGCAGGGACGCACCTCGCGCCTGCACGATCGACTGGTCTTCACGGCCATCGACGGCGGATGGAGTCTGGAGCGACTGCAGCCTTAGCTCCCGGCATCGAGGAGCGCTTGCATCGACCGCGGCGATCGGCGTGGTCGCCGGAGCGCGGCGTGACCGTGAGGGTGGCGCAAACCTGACAACGCGCCGTCACTCGTGCGCCGAGAACTGGAAATGCAGGCTGAAATGTGCGGGATCGAGCAGGCTCTCCACATGCTCGACGAGCTCTCCGACGGTGTTGCGGGTGACGCAGCGCGACCAGAGGAAGGCGGTGTCGGGAGCCCGGTCGAGCATGTCGGCATCGGCCTCATCGAGCATCCGCACCTCCACCCACTGTTCGCCGACGGAGGCGACGAGCCCCGCCTCGAGCAGCATCCGGGTGAGCGAACCCGCGGCCTTGCCGTCGGCGACCGCGTCGACCGCCCGCGGGGTCGATCGAACTCGCGACCTCTCGTAAGAGATCACCGGGCCATCCACGATCGAACGGAGGCGATCGATGGCGATGAAGTGCTCACTCGGTTCACCGAGGGCCGCAGCGAGGGCGGCATCCTCCACTTGCTCGGCGCGCACAACCCGAACCGATGTCCGGAGGCCCTGCTGCTGGAGCGCGCGCGCCCAGCCGAGCCTCACGTTGAGCGGTCGGCCATCGTAGGTGACAAAGGAGCCCTTGCCCGACCGCGTGCTGATGAGCCCCGCGCGCCCGAGTTCGATGAGCGCGGCACGAACAGTATTACGGCTCACTGAGAACCTCTCGGCGAGGGTCGTCTCCCCGGGAAGCTGCAGCCCGTAGGCGACCCGTCCATCTCGGATCTCATCGGTGAGGATGCGGGCGATCTCCTCGTGCTTGAGCCCGGTGACTTTTGCACCGCTCGGTGTCATGAGAGCACGGTATCAGCGGTCGTGATCTCGATCAGCGGGCCGTAGAGCGCCATCGCATCGAGCGCACGCTGGTGGTCGGCGGCGGTGAGGCCGGCGCAGGCATCCTCCACCACGCTCACGCGCACGCCGGCATCCGCCGCGGCGAGGGCGGTCGAGAGCACGCAGCAGTCGGTCGAGACGCCGGCCAGCACCACCGCGGCATCCGGTCCGATGATCGTGGAGAGCTCGTCACCCCACTTACCGAAGGTCGTTCTCGAGATCTGCGGATGACCGGTGCCGAGGAATGCGGGCATCAATTCGTAGAGCGGGTCGGTGTGGTGCACCAGAGCGAATGGCCACAGCTCGTAATACGGCACCCACGCGCCGGTCGGATGCTCCGGCGCGATGAATCGCGTAAGCACGACCCGCTCACCGAAGTGTTCGACCAGCCGTGCCACCGTCGGCTCGATGGCCGAGTAGCCCGGGGTGAACCAGGCGCTCGACGGGTCACCGAATACCACCTGCATATCGATCACGACGAGCCAGGGCTTGCTCATCGCACGACAGTCTCGACGGGCTCCTCGATCGGCAGAGCCTCCTGGCGCCGGATGGTCGCCCGACTGAAGATGACCGTGCCGAGGAAACCGATCAGGAGCGCCGCGAGCACGCCGAGGTTGGCGTAGGACCAGTCTTTCGCGAGGCCGAGCGGGCCGAGGAAGTACCCCTGCCAGTTGAGCCACGGCACGTCGGCGGTGGCGACGACGAGCCCCCAGCCGAGACCGGTGCCGACGACGATGAGCAGGATCGGCAGCCAGCGAACGTCGCCGTAGCGTCCTGTGGTCGAATACAGCTCGGCCTCGGCGTAGTTCTTTCGGCGAAGGATCACGTCGGCGACCATCACCCCACACCACGCTGCCACCGGCACGCCGAGCGTGATGAGGAAGCCCTGGAATGGACCGATGAAGTTCGACGCGAAGAACACGACGACGATCGCACCGACGATCATGACCACGCCGTCGATCCCCGCCGCGGCGAACCGCGGAATGCGGATGCCCGCGCTGAGGAGGGCGAGGCCGGACGAGTAGATATCGAGCACTGCGCCACCGACAAGCCCGAGCACGGCGACGAGCGCGAAGGGGATCAGGAACCAGACCGGCAGGATCGAGGTGAGAGCGCCGATTGGATCGCCGCTGATTGCGGAACTCAGCTTGGACGACGACCCGGCGAGCAGGAGGCCGAACACGACGAGCACGATCGGAGCGACGGCGGCCCCGAAGGTCGTCCATCCGATTACCGCCGAGCTTCGAGTGGATCGAGGGAGGTACCGCGAGTAATCTGCTGCCGCGTTGACCCAGCCGAGCCCGAAGCCGGTCATGACGAGGACGAACGCGCCGATGACCGCCTGGGGTTGCCCGGCTGGAATGGCGGCGATCTTCGAGAAATCGATACTCGGCAATGCGAGGACGACATAGACGATCGTGAGTACGCCCGTGATCACGGTGATCCACACCTGTAATCGCATGATGAAGTCGATGCCGATGACCCCAGCGATCACAATGAGGGCGGCGATCACGATCAGGGCGACGATCTTGGTCGCTACCCCGCCATCGAAACCGAGCTCTCGGAAGACGGTGGATGTCGCGAGCACGGCAAGCGCCGTCAGCGCCGTCTCCCAGCCCACAGTGAGCACCCACGACAGCACGGCGGGAACCCGGTTACCCCGTACACCGAACGCCGCACGGCTGAGCACCATGGTGGGAGCGGAGCCGCGCTTGCCCGCGAGAGCGATGATCCCACAGAGCAGAAACGAGACGATGATGCCGATGACGCTCACGACGGTCGCCTGCACGAAGGAGATGCCGAAGCCGAGGATGAACGATCCGTAACTGATGCCGAATACCGACACGTTAGCGCCGAACCACGGCCAGAACAGACTGGATGCCTTTCCCCTACGTTCGGACTCCTGGATCGTGTTGATGCCGTTGAGCTCGATGCCTCGGGCGATTGGGGGGGACTCGGTCGTACTCACAGGAATTCTCCTCGATTGAAGTGGATTTTGTCACTATACCTGTTCAGACCTGTCCACTCTGTGTGCCCACGCTCTCCCCCTCCATGACAGCCAGTCAATGCGTCGCTATTCTGGGGGAGTGACAACGTCAGGAACCGTTGGGGTTCGAATCGGACCGAACGATGTGCTGCGTTTCGTGCTTGAACTCTTCGCCCTGTTCTCGCTCGGGTTCTGGGGCTATCTGGCGTGGCCGTTCCCGTGGCCGGGAGTGCTGTTCATGATCGGGGCTCCCCTGTTCGCCGCGGTGCTGTGGGCCCTGTTCCGCTCACCGAAGGCGGTCTTCCCGCTCGATGTCGTCGGCCGGTGGATCGTTGAGATCTTCGTGCTGGGTGCCGCCGTTGCGGTGTGGTTCATGGTGGGCTATCCCCTGGTCGGCATCGCCTTCGGCATCGTCGCCGCCATCAGCGGAGTGATCGCCGGCCGCGCAGAAATTGCCAGAGAAGTGACAGCACAGGAGGGGGAACCGCGATGACAACGCTTTTCCACGGGGCGCGCAAACTCGACGCCAACGGTCAGGTTGACGACTTCTGGATGCTCGTGCGCGGCGACACGATCGAATCCGTCGGCTCCGGCCCGCAGCATCCCGAGGCCGACATCAGTGTCGACGTCGACGGGCGCTGGTTCGTGCCCGGTTTCGTCGACCTGCACGCCCACGGCGGCGGTGGGCACTCCTTCGACGACGGTGGGGAAGAGATCTCCGCCGCGCTCGACGCGCATCGCGCCCACGGCACCACCCGATCGGTGATCAGCCTGGTCGCGAATCCCGTCGCCCAGTTGCGTGAGAGCCTCGGCGTGATCGCCGAACTCGCGGCAGCCGATCCACTTGTGCTTGGCTCTCATCTCGAGGGACCGTTCCTCTCAGCGGATCGCCGCGGCGCCCACAACCCCCAGTTTCTGCTCGACCCGCTGCCGTGGGCGGTCGAAGAACTGCTCGGATCGGCACGCGGCACGCTGCGCCAGATCACTATCGCGCCCGAAAGGGAGGGTGCGCTCGAGGCGATCGATGTGCTCGTAGAGCTGGGCGTGACAGTGGCCGTCGGCCACAGCGATGCCGGGCTCGATCTCACCCGCGAAGCCTTCGATCGTGGTGCGCGCCTTCTCACCCATGTCTTCAATGCCATGCCGCCCATCCACCATCGGGCGCCGGGTCCGATCATCGCCGCCTTCGAAGATGAACGGGTGACCATCGAACTGATCCTCGACGGGCTCCATGTGCACCCGGATGTCGCGGCGATGGTGTTCCGTTCGGCGCCGGGTCGCGTTGCGCTCATCACCGACGCGATGGCTGCTGCCGCTGCCGATGACGGGGATTACCGTCTGGGATCCCTCAACGTGACGGTGCAGGACGGCCGCGCGGTGCTGTCCGGAACCTCAACGATCGCCGGTTCCACCCTCACCCAGGATGCCGCATTGCGCTGCGCGATCGAGTCGGCCGGAGTCTCCCCGCGAGACGCGATCGCCGCCCTCACGACGACGCCGGCCACGGCGATCGGCTACGGCCACCGTTTTGGTTACCTCGCACCGGGCTTCGCCGCAGACGCGGTACTGCTCGATCACGACTGGCGCGTCACCCAGGTGTGGGCCGCCGGTGCGAAGTTGTAACCGACCGCGACTACAGCGATTCCCACTGGGGCTTGTTCGCCCAGGCGTAGCGGTAGTAGTCGATGTTGGCGAGGGCGGATGCCGCGGCCTCGTCCACGATTACGGTGACGTGCGGATGCAGCTGAATTGCCGACCCCGGAGCGCTCGCCGTCACCGGCCCCTCGACAGCCGCCGCGATCGCCGCCGCCTTTCCCTCGCCGAAAGCGAGCAGCACCAGGTGACGTGCGCGTCGGATGGTACCGAGTCCCTGGGTGATGCAGTTGATCGGCACCTCCGCGACCGAAGCGAAGAACCGGGCGTTGTCCTTGCGGGTCTGCTGTGTCAGGGTCTTGACACGGGTGAGAGACTCGAATGAGGAGCCCGGCTCGTTGAATCCGATATGCCCGTCGGTGCCGATTCCGAGCACCTGCAGGTCCACTCCCCCGGCCGCCCGGATCGCCCGTTCGTAGTCCTCCCCCGCCGTCTCGATCGGCCCGAGGTGCCCGGGGACGGCGACCAGCGATTCGTCCAGTCCGAGAGGTTCGACCACCTCTCGCAGGATCACGGCGCGGTAGCTTTCGGGATGCCCCTCTGGCAGGCCGACATATTCATCGAGCGCGAAGCCGCGCACGCGAGAGAGATCCGCCCGTCGCGCCTCGAGGGCGCGCCAGACTCCCAGTGGAGTCGATCCCGTCGCGAGGCCGAGAACGGCATCCGTCCTCCTTGCGACGAGTGCGAGGATGGCGTCCGCCGCCAATTCTCCTGCCGTTTCGGTGCCATCCACGATCACGATCTCAGCCATCAGTCGATGTCCTCCGGTTGGTCTGAATGTGGCTGGCGTCGTGCGCTGTCGCACCGACGAGCGCGGCTCCGATTGCCGAAACCGGGGATCCCGACGGCACCAGCCGCACGCGCTCGGACAGCCGGAGTGAGGCGAGAAACGGCGAGGACTCCGACCACCCGTCGTGCACGGCGCGGATTCCTGCGAGAAGTGCCTCACCGAGCGAGCTGATACCACCTCCGATCACCACCGCCTCTGCGTCGATGCTCAACGCGAGTATGCGCACCGCGGAGGCCACATTCACGAGGAAGCGGTCACGCACGTCGATGGCCAGCGATTCACCCGCATCCGCCGCGTCGAAGAGCGCGTGGACGGGCGAGGCCGCCTCGCTCGGCCATTGCCGGGACACGGCGGATCCCGAAGCCACCATTTCGAGGCATCCGCGCTGTCCGCACTGGCAGAGCGGGCCGTCGGGATCGACCGGGATATGCCCGATCTCCCCCGCCGTTCCCCGGGCGCCCCGCCACAGTCGACCATCGAGCACAAGGCCCGCGGCGACCCCGGTTCCGAGGTTCAGGTAGGCCATGGATGATACCGGCGGCAGCCCGAGCAGGTGGAAGGCCCCAAGGGCGGCGGCATTCACATCATTCTCGACCCGCACCGCGACACCGAGTAACCGAGCGAGTTCCCCGCCGAGTTCGAGCTCGGACAGACCGAGGTTGACCGCATGCGACACCCTCCCGCTCGCGCTGTCGACCGCGCCGGGCACCCCGACCCCTACCGATTCCATGTTGGCGACCGACACGCGCACCGCCGAGGCGAGGGCCGAGACGACTCCCGCGGTCGTTTTCAGCACGGCGGCGGGACCAAATCCCGTCGACACTCTCAGCTGGTGCAGGACCTTACCGGCGTCGTCGATTGCCACAGCATCGGTTTTGGTGCCTCCGACATCCACGCCGACCCTCATCTGACCGCCTCCGACTCCAGCCAGCGAAGAAGAGCGAGTCCGGCGTGGCGTGACGCCCCGAACGTGGCGATATCGGCGTACTGGCGGCTGTCGCCCGGCCACCCCATCTCCACGACGATGGTGGACGGATGCTGCCGCCGTGTGTCATCGATGAGGGCGCGCACCCATGGACTGCGGTGGTTACCCCTGCCGACAATCACGGGCTGCACCCCCGCCGGCAGTGCGAGCGTCTCGCCGTCGCGAAGGATTGAGACCTGCGCGCCGGCCGCGGACGGACCCCAGGGAGACGACCCGACGGCGATGTTCGCCGCGGTGTCCAACACGACGAGGGATCGCCCACTCTCGACCCCGAGGCCGGACGCGTGGAAGGCGGAGGCATCGAACGCGGTTGTCGTGCGCTCCAGGGAGAAGCTCGGATCATCCGTGTATTCCGATAACGGAATGTTCCCTCGCTGCACCGACGCTTCCCGGACGAGGGACTCCACTCGACCGATCGCTTCGCCAAGACGCTCTTCGGTGAGCCTCCCGCCGGCCACCGCGTCGGCGAGCGCTCTCTCGATGGCATCGAGTAGTTCGCCGGTAGTCTCAGTGCCGATGCAGAGAAGATCGCACCCAGCGTTCACGGCCCGTACCGCCGCCTCCGGAATGCCGATCTCGCCACTGGCGCCCACCATGTCGAGAGCATCGGTGACAATCACGCCCGCGAAGCCCAGTTCGTCACGTAAGAGACCCTGAAGTACCGCGGGCGAAAAGGTCGCGGGAAACCGCGGGTCGAGTTGCGGCACCATGATGTGCGAGGTCATTATCGTGCGTACACCGGCCGCGATGGCGGCGACGAAGGGCACGAGTTCACGGTCGCGCAATTGATCACGCGACCGATCGATCACGGGAAGGGAGAGGTGAGAGTCGAGTGCGGTGTCTCCGTGCCCCGGAAAGTGCTTGGCGCTGGCGTCGATCCCCGTGGACTGGAGGGCTGTGATCCAGGCGGCGCTGTGGCGGCCGACGAGCAGCGGATCGGTGCCGAAGCTCCGCACGCCGATCACGGGGTTGTCCGGGTTCGAGTTGATGTCGACATCCGGAGCAAGATCGAGAGTGCACCCCGCTCGGCGCAGCTCCCAGCCCACCATGGTCGCTACCGACGCCGTCGAGCGCTCATCATCGATACGACCGAGGATCGCGTTACCCGGATAGGGCGACCCGACCCGGTCGTGGAGGCGCGTGACATCTCCACCCTCCTCATCGACGGCGATCACCGCGAGTGGATTCGCCGCGCGGATGGCGGCGGTGAGCTCGCGGAGCTGTGCCGGGGAGGCGATATTCTGCCCGAATAAGCAGACGCCGGCGAGGCCGGCACGGAGTCGGGCATCGAGCCAGCTAGGCAGGGAAGTGCCGACGAAGCCGGGCAGCAGCACCGCCAACGGGTTGAGTATTCGCGCCTCGGCCTGTATCTGCAGCTCAGTGGGCCCCACCGCGACTCCTTTCGTTCCGCTACATCGATGTTTGTTAGTAAAGCTTACTAACCCCATCCGCTCCAGCGAAAGGTCAGGACACCCCGAGTCGGGCCGAAATCACCATCACCGCGGCACCGCGCAGCACGATGTCATCGCCAAGAGTCGTCATGCGCAACTCACACCCCCCGGGCAGCTGGCCCATCGTGCGACTGCGGACCGTTTCGAGGGTCGACTCCACGAATATCCCGGCGAGGAGTTCTTCCGGCCCGCTCAACACCACTTCGCCGAGATCAAGTGCACCAACGATCGGGGCGAGGGCCATTCCGAGGCGGGCGCCTGCCTCACGGAGGATCTCGTCGCAGACTGAGCCGGGACCGGTATTCGCCAGCTTCGCCTGGAGTCGGGGCGCGGCGATCCAGGTCTCGAGGCAGCCGTGTTTTCCGCAACCACACCGCTCACCACCATCCGTTCCGACCACGACGTGTCCGATCTCCCCCGCTGCATATCGGCTGCCAGAGACCGGGCTACCGCCGATCAGCAGTCCGGCCCCAACGCCGCGACCGATGCGGACAAGCATGAGGTCACCCGCGGCAGCGCCGAAACTGTGCTCGGCGAGCAGCGCCGCATTCGCATCGTTCGCCACGACCACCGCGACCCCGAACCGATCGGACAGCACGGTCCGAAGGGGCACATTCGTCCACTCGAGATTAGGTGCGCTCACCACTATCCCGTCACGGTTCACCACACCCGGCGATCCGACCCCGATGCCGAGCAGCGGCGCCGAGACGAGCAAGAGCAGGCGGGTGGTGAGAGCGACCACGTGATCGAGCGCGGACTGCCCCGTGCTGCCCGCAAGCTCCAGCTCGGCCCGCTGCACGATGGTGCCGCCGAGGTCGAGCACGCCTCCGCGGAAGACCGCGGAGTCACTGAGGTCGAGGCCGATGACCTGGAAGGAGTTCCGGTCGATATCGAGCAGGATCGCCGGCTTGCCCGGCCGGGCCCCCTCACGTTGGCCCGTCTCTACCAGCAGTCCCTCTGCCATGAGCTCGGTTACGAGATCAGACACGGTGACCCTGGTGAGGCCCGTGCTGCGCGCGACATCCGCCCGACTCTGCTGGCCGACCGAGAAGAGAGTCTGGAGCACCAGGGCGCGATTGTGCCCCCGCGCGTGTTCCGGCAGCACTTTGGCGCTCGGTCGCAGCTGCCGTGCGGATGCCTCAGTGGTGAACTGGAGGAACGATGCCCGCACCGGATTCGTTGCGCCTGGCTGCATCATGTTCGTTAGTAAAGCTTACAAAAGGCGGTGCCGCAACACTCGGCCCTGTCCGGGATAGTCGTTCTCCTACCTCAGACGGGCAGCCAGGTTTCTGTCGAGCGTGTCCAGGAATTCCTCGGTGGTCTCCCACTTCTGGTCCGGTCCCACGAGCAGCGCGAGGTCCTTCGTCATATGGCCGGACTCGACCGACGTGATGACGACATCCTCGAGGGTCGAGGCGAAGGCCTCGAGCTCCGGGTTGTTATCGAGGGTCGCGCGGTGCGAGAGGCCACGGGTCCAGGCGTAGATCGAAGCGATCGGGTTGGTCGAGGTGGGCTTGCCCTGCTGGTGCATGCGGTAGTGGCGCGTCACGGTTCCATGGGCGGCCTCGGCCTCGACGACGGACCCGTCCGGTACTGAGAGCACCGAGGTCATGAGCCCGAGCGAGCCGAAGCCCTGGGCGACGGTGTCGGACTGCACGTCTCCGTCGTAGTTCTTGCAGGCCCAGATGTAGCCGCCCTCCCACTTCATGGCGGATGCCACCATGTCGTCGATCAGGCGGTGCTCGTAGGTGAGACCGGCGGCATCGAACCTCTCCTTGAACTCGGCCTCGAAGATCTCCTCGAATATGTCCTTGAACCGGCCGTCGTACGCCTTGAGGATCGTGTTCTTCGTCGAGAGGTAGACCGGGTAGTTGCGAGTGAGACCGTAGTTGAGGCTGGAGCGGGCGAAGTCGCGGATCGAGTCGTCAAGGTTGTACTGCACCTGCGCGACGCCGTCACCCGGGGCGTCGTAGACCTCGAACTTCAGCGGCTCGGAGCCGTCCTCCGGGGTGAACTCTACGGTGAGCTTGCCTTTGCCGAGAAAGCGGAAGTCGGTGGCCTTGTACTGGTCGCCAAAAGCGTGGCGACCGATGATGATCGGCTTATTCCAGCCGGGCACGAGGCGCGGGATGTTCGAGATGATGATCGGCTCGCGAAAGATCACGCCGCCGAGGATGTTGCGGATCGTGCCATTCGGCGACTTCCACATCTTCTTGAGCCCGAACTCCTCGACCCGCGCCTCGTCGGGGGTGATGGTTGCGCACTTCACGCCGACGCCGTGCCTCTGGATGGCGTGGGCCGCGTCGATCGTGACCTGATCGTCCGTTGCGTCGCGGTGCTCGATACCGAGGTCGTAGTACTCGAGATCGATATCGAGGTAGGGGTGGATCAGGGTGTCCTTGATCTTGTGCCAGATGATGCGAGTCATCTCATCGCCGTCTAATTCGACAACAGTTCCTACTACCTTGATTTTTTCAACCTGGCTCTGGGACAACTGATTCTCCTTAGGCGACGGGGCATTCTGCGTACCGCACTAAAGCCTACCGGTTTTCAGAAGTATCTTGACATCGAGATACTTTTTCGGTTTTACAACAACTTCGACTACCCCCGGATCGGCAGCGGGGCTAGCCTGTGTTCATGGCTGAACTGAGACTGGAAGAGTTGTCGGCGAAAACTATCGTTGCCGCCAACGGCCTCACGCTTCGACGCGGGCAGGAGCAGTTCGTCACTCCGCCCTCCTACGCGATCGCTGACGCGTACATCAGCACCCTGACATCCTGGCCTCGCGTCGTCCTCGACGGCGACACGGTGGTGGGCTTCATCCGGGGCAATTTCGACCCGGAGGCCACCCAGGAAGAATTCCGAAGCTGTATCTGGCGCGTCACCGTCTCGGCTGATTCCCAAGGCACCGGCGTCGGGCGCTTCGCTGTCTGGGCTCTCGCGGAAGAGGCCCGCCAGCGCGGTTTCGACCGCATCACCGCGATCTGGGAAGAAGGCGAAGGGGGACCTGAGCAGTTCTTCCTCCACACCGGCTTCACCGTGGTCGGCGAGACGCAGTACGGCGAGAAGATCGGCGAGCTGGGGCTGTGACCCGGTTCCTGGCGGGGGTCCGGAGATCCATCATGCGGGTTGCGCTGCATTCGCTCCCGGGGCTCTTGGCTCGCAACTCCCCACCGGTGCCTCCAACGCCGCGCCCGCCGGAGTACCGCCCATAATCGGGCCGCCCGCTGCCGGGCCGCCCGCTGCCGGGCACTCCGACAGAGAGCACTTCGATGGCGGGCACTCCGATGGCGGGCATTCCGTAAGGCCGCCGCAGGATTTCGTCTCGGGTGTGCTCGAAGTGGTCACGTCGATCCCGAGCAGCCGGGTGATGACCTACGGCGATGTCGCCGCGGCCATCGGATCGCGGGCGGCCCGCGCAGTCGGCCGCACAATGGCCCACTACGGGTCGGATCTTCCGTGGTGGCGGGTCGTGCGCGCGAGTGGTCACCCCGCCGTCGACCACGAGTCGGAGGCCCTGGGGCACTTTCGTGCCGAGGGAACCCCGGTGACGTGGTCGGCATCCGGCGTCTTCCGAGTGGATCTCGCGGCGGCACGCTGGAGGCCCTAGTCCTCACCCGCAGCGCCGCGGCGTGCACCCTTATCGGGTTCACAGCTTCTCTCCGGCAGTCCCATCCCACCCAGTCGATTTGGGCCAACTGTCACAAACGGCGCTCTTCCCCGACCACACGCGCGGAGTGTGACGGACGGCGCGCCGCCGCAACGGGGCTGGGTACAGCGCACCTCCGCGATGCGCCAGGGCTCACCTCAGACCAGCGACTCCCGCCACGCCGCGTGCAGCTTTGCGAAGCGACCGGTTCCCGTGATGAGGTCGCGCGGTGCGCCATCCTCCACGATGATGCCGTGCTCCATCACGAGCACACGATCGGCGATCGCCACAGTCGAGAGCCGGTGCGCGATGATGATCGCCGTTCGGTCGGCCAGCAGGGTTTGCAGTCCCTCCTGCACGAGCCGCTCGCTCGGGATGTCGAGCGACGCGGTGGCCTCATCGAGGATGAGCACCACAGGGTCGGCGAGGAACGCACGCGCAAACGAGATGAGCTGGCGCTGGCCGGCCGAGACACGACCGCCCCGCTTGTTCACATCGGTGTCGTAGCCATCCGGCAGCGACTGGATGAACTCGTGAGCCCCGACAGCCTTGGCGGCAGTGCGGATCTCCTCCGGCGTCGCCTCCGGCTTCCCCAGCGCGATGTTGTCTGCCACCGAGCCGGAGAAGAGATAAGCCTCCTGCGTGACCATCACGATCGCGCGCCTTAGGTCCTTGGGATGCAGCCGGCGCAGGTCGATCCCGTCGAGGGCGACGATCCCGTCCGAAGGGTCGTAAAACCGCGCGATGAGCTTCGCGAGGGTGGACTTGCCCGCTCCGGTCGACCCGACAAGGGCGATAGTCTGCCCGGCAGGAATGGCGAGGTCGAAGTGTGGCAGGATCACCCGATCGGCCGTGTAGGCGAACTCGACGCGCTCGAATCTGAGCTCGCCTTTCGCCTGCCAGAGGTCGATTGGGCGCATGGGGTCTGGCACACTCGGCTGCTCCTCCAGCACTCCCGAGATCTTCTCGAGCGCCGCCGCCGCCGACTGGTACGAATTGTAGAACATCGCCATTTCCTGCGCGGGCGCAAAGAATGATCGCGTGTAGAGAAGCGCGGCGAGCAGCACGCCGATGGCGAGACCGCCACCGGCCACCCGCAGTCCGCCGACGAGCAGCACCACCGCGAGCGCGACGTTGCCGATGAGCACGAGGCCCGGGTCGAGCACTCCGAAGAGTTTGATGGTGCGGAGGTTGGCCAGTCGGTAGTCCTCCACCAGCCCCGCGAATTCAGCCTCGTTGCGCTTCTCCTTACGGAAGGCCTTCACCGCCCGGATACCGGTCATCGTCTCCACGAACTGCACGATGAGACGTGCGGATTTCGTGCGCGTCTCGCGGAACGCTTTCTGCGATCGCACCTGGAACCAGCGGATGAGGAAGCCGAGCGGCACGAGGGACCCGAACAGCACCACGCCACTTACCCAGTCGATCGAGAACAGCGCCACGGCGATGAACACCATGTAGAGCCCACCCTGAATCAGTTGGTTGATGCCCGAATCGAGCAGTTCGCGGATGGCATCGAGGTCGCTGGTCTGGCGCGCGATGATGCGACCGGAGGTATAGCTCTCGTGGAATTCGAGACTCAACCGCTGCGTGTGCAGGAATACCCGCTTGCGCAGGTCGATGAGGATCGCCTGGCTGATCCGCGCCGTGAGTACGGTGTACCAGGCGATCAGAACGGCCCCGATCACTCCCGTGGAGAGGTAGGCACCGACGGCGAAGCCGAGCGGTACCGCGTCGTGCTTCCTCAGGGCGGGCAGGCCCGTGTCGATGCCGAAAGCGATCAGGGCAGGGCCTGCAACCTGCGCCGCGGTCGAAACGACCACGACGATGATCGTGACGGTGACGCGCGCCCAGAGCGGACGCAGCAGCGAATTCAGCAGGCGTAGCGAGCGGTCGCGGATTTGGCGGCTCTCTGCGGTGCTGAAGTCGTTGCGCTCCTCGCCCTCGACACCGGTGATGTTGGCCGCGCTCATGCGTTGACCTCCCGGGCTTCGCGCTTCTCTTCGTCTTCGAGGCTCGAGATGACGAACCGGTAGTGGTCACTCGATTCGAGCAGCTCGCTGTGCCGACCGACGGCCGTGATGCGTCCGCGTTCGAGCAGGGCGACCCGGTCGGCGAGCATGACCGTTGAGGGGCGGTGCGCCACGATCAGCGCGGTGGTGGAGGCGAGCACTCGGCGCAGTGCCGCTTCGACGAGCGCCTCGGTGTCCACGTCGAGCGCGGACAGCGGATCGTCGAGCACCAGTACCTCGGGGCGGGCCGCGACCGCGCGCGCGAGAGCGAGGCGCTGACGCTGGCCGCCGGACAGGCTGAGCCCCTCCTCGCCCACCGTTGTGTCGACCCCGAACGGCAGGTCGTAGACGAAGTCCGCCTGCGCGATCTCGAGCGCTTCGGCGAGGTCGGCATCCGATCCTTCCGGACGTCCCAACATCACGTTATCGCGCACGGACGCCGAAAACAGCGTCGCGTCTTCGAACGCCATGGCGATATGGGTGCGCAGGTCGAGACGGCCGAGATCGCGGATGTCGACACCATCCAGTCGGATAGTGCCCCCGGTGACGTCGTAGAGCCGTGTGGTCAACGCGGTGAGGGTGGACTTGCCGGAGCCGGTGAGCCCAACGACCGCCATGGTCTCGCCGGGTTCGAGTTCGAGATCGATGCCGTCGAGCAGATCGTCATACTGGCTCGGCGAATCGGCGTACCGAAAGTGCACGTTGTCGAAGACGAGACGACCCTCGGGCTTCGCGATCGTCTTCGGGTGCTCGGGGTCGACAATCGTGTTCTTCGCGTCCATCACCT
>JBKJLH010000189.1:0-2726 GCA_046597035.1 Lacisediminihabitans sp. | reverse complement strand
GGCAAGATTATCGCGTACGTCAAGGGTTCGCCTGGAACGTTGCTCGAAGCGAGCGGTTCCCAGGTTGGAGCCGTCGGCATCTCGCCCCTCACGCCGGCCGACCGGCAACACTGGGAGCAAACTAACCGTGAGTTGGCCGACAAAGCGCTGCGCGTGCTTGGTCTGGCGTACCGGGAACTAGCGGAGGGATACCACGAGGACGACCTCGGTCGAGACCTGATCTTCGTCGGCCAGGTCGTCCTCGTGGTAGCCGTGCGCTAGTTCTCGGTACGCCAGACCGAGCACGCGCAGTGCTGTACCGGCCAAATTGCGGTTAGTTTGCTCCCAGTGTCGCCGGTCGGCCGGCGTGAGGGGCGAGATGCCGGCGGCTCCGACGTGGGAGCCGCTTGCTTCGAGCAATGTTCCGGGCGAGCCTTTCACGTACGCGACCATCTTGCCCGCCGCGTTCCGATGCACCGTGACCATGCGCTTGGTCTCACTGTTGAACGGGATCTCGGCAATACGCGGGTAGTCGCATTCCAGTGCAGCGCGATCCATCCCCGCCTTTTCCGCCGCGATAATCAGCGCCCCTTCGGTCGGGTCTCCGAGGACGGTGGCGCCCCCGTCGTCGCGATTGACTTTCGCATCGTTGCACAACATGCCGATCCGCAGCGCGAGGCGCAGGGGACCATCAGTGCCGGGGTCGACGCGCTGTCCCTGGACGCGGAACTCTCCGGCCGGCGCATAGCCCGTCCCGGTGACATCGACGCGGCGTGTACCGATCTCGAAGGCGCGGACCGTCATTTCATTCCGGGTCAGCGTCCCCGTCTTGTCCGTGCAGATGACCGTGGTTGAGCCGAGGGTCTCGACCGCCGACAACCGGCGAATAAGAGCGTGCATGCGAGCCATGCGCAGCATCCCCACTGCCAACGTCATGGTCGTCACCGCGGGCAGCCCCTCGGGCACAGCCGCGATTGCCAGGGAGATGCCAACCTCAAGCATGTACAGGAAGCCGTTGCCGCGAAGCCAGCCCGTCACGATGATCACCGCGCAGAGCACCAGAACAATCATGAGCAGCGCGCGGCCGAGCTGAGCAAGCTTCGCTTCGAGCGGGGTCCCGCGCGTGCCTACCTCCTCGATGAGCGTGCCGATCTTGCCCATCTCGGTCAGCATGCCCGTGGCCGTAACGATGAACCTGCCGCGACCATCTGTGACTGCGGTTCCCATGTGCACCATGTTGACTCGGTCGCCGAGCGGTGCGTCCCGTTCCGGGAGCGGGCCGGCGGACTTGGTGACGGCAATGGACTCCCCGGTCAACGCGGCCTCCTCTACCTGCATCCGGACGCTCTCCACGATCCGCCCGTCGGCCGGTATCCGCGCGCCCGTGTTGAGGATGGCCACGTCACCCGTCACCAGCTCCTCTGCGGAGATTTGCCGTTCCTCTCCCTCTCGAAGGACGTGAGCCACGGGCACGGTTCGCTTGCGGAGCGAGTCCAGCGCCGCCTCCGCCTTCCACTCAGTGACGAAACCGATTACCGCGTTCAGGACGATGACGATCAGGATAGCAACCGCTTCGATGTTTTCCCCGAGCGCCAAGGCGACTCCACCAGCCGCAAGCAGCAGCATGACAACGAGGCCGCGGAACTGGTGAACGAAGATCGACAGGGTCGAGCGTTGCTTGATCCCTGCGAGAACGTTGGACCCTTGTTGCTCGTAGCGCAGGGCGGCCTCCGCGCGGGTCAGGCCCTGCGTGACGCTCGTCCGCAGGCGCTGGGCCGTCTCTTCAACCGAGAGCGCGTGCCAAGCTTGCGCAGGGCCGGATGATGTCGCCGTCTGACCGGACAATAGGCGCTCTGAGTCTTCGCTCGCCGCAGCACTCGTCTTCATAAAGGCGTCCCATTCGAGCTCGCGGTCACGGTGCCTCGTTCGAAAATGCACGATCTTCCAGATTGCGGGGAATTAGTAATCGCGGAAATCCGAGGCTCAGTAGGAAGCCAAGCGCGGCGAGGGCGGCGGCCAAAATGAAAGAAACACCAGGAAAAGCGGTGACATTGAAGAGGAGTCCGCCGGCCACCGAAACCCATCGTAACACCCAAGTTTGCCGCCGCCGTCTGCTTGCCCAGTTCCCAACCTTGTGCGGTTCTAACAGCAGTGGAAATCCAATAGGTCAGTATTGGGGACAGTATGCCCGCGCTGGCCGCGACCCTTCGATGACGGCCAACATCAGCGCATAATCCCACGCACGCGGCACGAAAAACAAGCCACCTGCGAGTATGGCCAGCGCGGGCGAAATAAGCCATAGGGTTACGCCTTGACCAGGCTGCACTCGCTGAACATGAGCACGATCTCATACTGGAGGCCGCGCTTCATTGCTCATGTTGCGCGTCCGGATTGGTTAGCGAACGCAATGTTGCTTACGGCATCATTGTCTGCTGCGGCGCACCCCCGAGCCATGCCCCGACGAATAATAATTTAATTCGCTTCTGGAGACGCCGATTTGGTTTGCCTCAAACCCGCATCTCGGTGCAGCAAATGCTCAACTAAAGGATGGCCTTGACGCCTTTGTTCCGAGAGGACGCATATTTTTAAGCCGGCCGTGCCATTAACTCTTCTGCGGTCATTGCGTTCCCCTCTAAAGGGTATAACCGATATGTGAGATGCCTCTTTGGAAGTTCGAGAGCAATATGGGAACGTCAGCAGGCCTTGGGACGGGCGGGTCCCGACCGGGACCCGACCGCCACCAACGG
>JBKJLH010000179.1:0-2933 GCA_046597035.1 Lacisediminihabitans sp. | reverse complement strand
TGGCTCGGGTGGCGGAGGTGGCTCGGGTGGCGGAGGTGGCTCGGGTGGCGGAGGTGGCTCGGGTGGCTCGGGTCGAACCGGGTGCAGGCCCGAGGAAGTAGGGAGACGCCCATCAGTCGTACCTCGCTTCGGCCCACCACACGTGGCGCTTGAGCGCGAGCAACCAGGCCGCCCCCGCATCATCCACGATCTGGAACCGGCTCGCCCGGCGGGAGGTTTCCACATCCCACCAGCGTTCGTCGATCGTCCAGGGGCCGGCCCAGGCGGCAACTGGGCAAAGGGTGCGGCCGTCGGTGGAGAACCGGGCCGGAATGCCCGAGAGCACTCCGCGCTCGTCCAGGTCGACGGCATGGCCGGCGGAGTCGATCACTATTGCCGGCTGTGGCGCCTCGAACACGGTGCTGGGGGGAGGGGTGGGCAGTTGTCCGGGCCACGGCAGTGCGTCGGGGTTCGCTACCTCGGTGCGGTCCCCCCACGCCACGAGACTCTGGCGATCGAGCAGGGTGCGGCCACCACCGACCGCCGCTGTGACGACGGCACCGTGCCCCAGCATGCTCTGCACCCGGGAGAGTCCGTGATGGATGCGTTCGTCGTGCCCGGTACCCCACAGCCCCTGCTCGTGGTTGCCGATGGCGTCGACAGTTTCGGGCACGACCCGTACCCGAGTGATCCCCGAGCTGAGGCCGTGGTCGATGGTGCCGCTCCCCTGCAGCTGCCAGCGCACCCGGTCCACGACATCCGCCGCCGTGAAGGAACGCGGATGCAACCAGGTGCGCTCCGACAGCTCTCCCGACTCGGAATCCACCTCGATTCGGATCGATGTACACACGAGCCTTGCCTGCACGAGCTGTTCGATGAAGCGATCTGCGGATGCCCGGAAGCCGAAGGTTACCTGGTCGATTCGGTCGAGCGGCGGCTCGAATCCCACGGCGCTGTCGAGCTCCTCCGGAACGATCCTCGGCACGACGGGGCGACTGTCGAGGCCCCGGGCGAGGGCGTGCACCCGCGCGCCGGTGCCTCCGAATCGCGCCTCGACATCCTGCGGCTCGAGCCGCGCGAACTCGCCGAGAGTGCGGATGCCCAGCCGCCGCAGGAGCGTAGCGAGGGTGCGCTCGCCCAGCAGCCCCACCGGCATGTCGGCGAGGAACTCGGCGGATCTCCCCTCCGGCACGATGCGGATACGTTGATGCTGCGGACTGCGGGCCGCATGCTCTGCGGTGAAGGGTCCGTCGGCGATGCCCACCCGTGAGCCGTGGATACCGAGCGCATCGAGCGCATCGAGCAGCCACAGCGCCGCCTCCTCCTCGCCGCCGTAATAGCGAGCCGGCCCGCGAGCCCGTACCGCGCAGGTACCGGGGCGTAATACCTGGGCTCCCGGCATCGTATCTTCGATGGCCTCGAGCACCGGCTCGAAGGCGCGGATGTCGAGGACCGGGTCGTAGTCGAGCACCCGGAGTTGCGGGCAGCGGGCTTGTGCCTCGCGCATCCGGAGCCCGCGGCGCACGCCCTCGCTGCGAGCCGACGCCGAACAGGCGAAAACCTGGCCGGCGTCGATCAGGGCGAGCGGGATATCCGCTGTGATCGGAGCATGTCCGGCGCCCGCAATGCTCGCGCCCGGAATACTCGCGCCCGAAATGCTCGCGCCCGGAATGCTCGCGCCCGGAATGCGTAGAGCCGCAGTAATGGGCCAGTCGGGACACCACAGCACGATAGTGCGCAGAGGGGCGCCGGGAGGAGAGAGCGATGTGGTGCGGCGCACTATCCCACAGCCTCACGCACGTAGCCCGGTCCGGACAGGCTCGCTGTCTCGGGCCGCGCGAACCGGTCTACCTCGCGAAACTGCTCGTGCAAATCGGGTAGCCAGAGTCGTGCGCTTCGCGGCCGCCCCGTGCGACTGGAGACGGTGACCGTGGCCTGCCGGGCGCTGAGATGTCCGTTGCCCTGGCCGATACCGCTCCACTGGCTGTCGGAGAGGCTCAGCATCGCTTCGCTCTGCGGCCACGGCCCCAGCACGATAAGGGTGGCACCGCGCTGCCGTAACCGGGCGCTCAGGCGTGCGACGCTCGAATCACTCGCGCGCTTGGGTGGCCGGGTGACGACGACTCCGAGCACATCGGCGATCGCTGCGGTAACACCGAGCCACTGCTCTCCGGGACGCGGCACAAGCACGAGCCGCTCTAGGTCGATGCCGAAGTGCTTCGCGGCCTCCACACCGAATTCGGGAACTCCGATGACACCACACCACGATCCGGCCGCCGAGGGACCGGCGAGCAGTGCCATGAGAAGGCAGACCGAATTCTGCACCGAATAGGTCGCACCCTCTTTGAGGCCCCCGCCGGGCAGGAGCCGGGCGATCGCCGGATGAGTGGGGATCGTGCGAGTATCGAGAGTGGTCGCCTGCATCGAGCGGATGCGTGCCTGCAGATCTTGAACAGTGGCTCGCGTGGGCGAGTCGTCGAGAACTGCTGCTGCTGAGGCCATTCCCTCATATTCGAACATACATTCGAATATGTCAATTGCCACTGACATTCGTACGGCGTGTCGGCAGGCCCGGCACTTTCGGCGCGAGCCGTGCCGCCATTCATCAGCCGTGCGGCCAAACTTTTCACCGCATGACCAACTTTCGCACGCATGGTCACGCGAAGCGCCTGGGCGAGCATTGCGGCGGCACAGCCAGGGAAGGGCTAGGGGGCGAGCACTTCACTCTGTAGCAGCGTGGGAGCCGCGATATCTACCGTGCCCCGACGATCTCTGGAGAAGACCCAGAATCGGTATAGGGCGAAGCGGAAGGACGTGCCGAGTGCGAGACCGACAACATTGGTGGCGAGGTTGTCGTCGAGAACGGAGGTGTAACCGAGACCATAGTGGGAGATCCACAGGCAGCCGAGTGCGATCCCGGCACCGATCAGACTCACTACGGCAAACTCGATTCC
>JBKJLH010000175.1:0-3799 GCA_046597035.1 Lacisediminihabitans sp. | reverse complement strand
GACAGGAGTCGTCGAGCGGCTCACTCCCCTCTACGAATTGGCTGCCGCATCCCCGACCACCAAGTTCATCAATCTGGACATGGAGGAGTTTCGCGATCTCGACCTCACGATCGAGGTATTCCGTCGCATACTCGAGCAGCCGAAGCTGAAGAGCCTCGAAGCCGGCATCGTCTTGCAGGCTTACCTGCCCGACGCGCTACGAGCCATGCAGGGGCTCACCGGTTGGGCCACCCAGCGTCGCGCGCAGGGCGGGTCGGGCATCAAGGTGCGTCTGGTGAAAGGCGCGAATCTGGCGATGGAGCGGGTGGATGCCACTGTGCACGGCTGGCCGCTTGCCACCTGGGGAACGAAGCTCGACACCGATGCCAACTACAAGCGAATCCTGGACTGGTCGCTGCAACCGGCCCGCACCGACGCGGTGCGCATCGGGGTGGCCGGTCACAATCTCTTCGACATCGCCTGGGCCTGGCTCCTGGCGAAGCAGCGCCGCGTGGAGACACGGGTGGAGTTCGAGATGCTCCTCGGGATGGCTACCGCACAGGCGGACGCCGTGAGGCGCGATGTCGGCGGCCTGCTGCTGTATACGCCGGTCGTGCATCCGGGAGAGTTCGATGCCGCGATCTCCTACCTCGTGCGCCGATTGGAGGAGAACGCGTCGAGTGAGAACTTCATGTCGGGCGTCTTCGATCTCGCGGGCGATCCTGCCGTCTTCGACCGGGAGGCGGCGCGCTTCCTCGCTTCGCTCGAGGAGCTGCACCATACCGAGACTGCCGGCGACGTCCCCGTATCCCGCCGCGTGCAGGACCGCCGCCGGCCGGTGCCCATCGCACCGGTCGATACCGCACCGCGCGCCTACGCGAACGAACCAGACACCGACCCCTCCATCGCCGCCAACCGTGAGTGGGGCCGCCAGATCCTCTCCCGGGTGGAGTCATCGACTCTCGGGGACAACGCCGGCGCTGCGGCACGCATCGGTGCATCCCCCGCCCTCGAGGCGGTGATCACCGCGACCGCTCGGGCTGGTGAGAGTTGGGGACAGCGGCGGGCCGATACCCGGGCAACCGTGTTGCACAGCGCGGGAGATGCGCTCGCTGCAGCCCGTGCCGACCTCATCGAGGTGATGGCAAGCGAGACCGGTAAGACCATAGCCGAGGGCGACTCAGAGGTGAGCGAGGCGGTCGATTTCGCGCACTACTACGCGGAGCGTGCCCGTGAGCTCGACCGGATCACGGACGCCGAATTCCAGCCCTCGCGCCTGATCGTGGTCACCCCGCCGTGGAACTTCCCGGTTGCGATCCCGGCCGGATCCGTACTCGCCGCGCTCGCCTCGGGTGCCGGCGTCATCATCAAACCGGCTCCGCAGGCGCGCCGCAGCGCCGCCGTGGTGGTCGAGGCGCTCTGGGCTGGCGGTGTGCCCCGCGACGTGCTCGCGCTTGTAGATCTCGACGAGGGCGACCTCGGTCGCCAGCTCGTGGCGCATCCGTTGGTCGATCGGGTGATCCTCACCGGGGCCTGGGACACGGCGAAGCTATTCCGCTCCTGGCGCCCCGACCTCCCGCTGCTTGCCGAGACGAGCGGCAAGAACGCGATGATCGTGACCCCGAGTGCCGACCTCGACCTCGCGGTGGCGGATGTCGTGAAGAGCGCATTCGGACACGCGGGCCAGAAGTGCTCGGCGGCATCACTGGTGATCCTGGTCGGATCGGCTGGGAAATCAGAGCGATTCCGCCGCCAGCTCATCGATTCCGTCAGCACGCTGCGGGTGGGTTATCCGCAGGAGGCGACGACCGTGATGGGGCCGATCATCGAGCCGGCCAACGGCAAGCTCCGCACCGCGCTCACTGCCCTCGGCCCGGGTGAGTCGTGGCTGGTCGTCCCGCGCGCACTCGACGAGAGTGACCGGTTGTGGTCGCCCGGGGTTCGGGACGGAGTGGCCGCGGGATCGGAATTCCACCTCACTGAGTACTTCGGCCCGGTACTCGGGATCATGCAAGCCGACACGCTCGAGGAGGCGATCGCGCTACAGAACGCCACGGCCTATGGTCTGACTGCGGGCATCCATTCGCTGGATGCTGGCGAGATTGCGCTCTGGGCCGAAACCGTTGAGGCGGGCAACCTCTATGTGAACCGGGGCATTACCGGCGCCGTCGTTCGCCGCCAGCCCTTCGGAGGGTGGAAGCGATCGAGCGTCGGCGCGAGCGCGAAGGCGGGCGGACCAAACTACCTGCTCACCCTCGGGGACTGGCAGCCGAGGTTCGCCGAGCCCGGAAGTACTGTGGTGCTGAGAGGCCTCAGCGATAAAGTCTCGCGGGTAATCGAAGCTGCACAGCAGGGCATGGAGTTTCTCGAGTTCGATCGCGTGCGTGCCGGGGCCAAGAGCGACCAGCAGGCCTGGGTCGATGAATACGGCACGGTCAAGGATGTCTCGGACCTCGGCGTCGAGCGCAACGTGCTGCGCTACCGCCCGGTTGCAGTGACCGTGCGCCTGGCCGAGGGGGCATCCGCCGCCCAACTCGTTCGAACGATCGCGGCGGCGACGCGGGCCGGAGCCTCGATCTCGATCAGTTCTGCGGTGCCGGTGGCTGCGGGACTCATCCGGCTCCTCGGCTCTTCGGGCCCCCCCCTCACGGTCGAATCCGTGGTCGTGGAGACGGATGCGCGCTGGCATGCGCGCCTGCAGTCCGAGCAACGACCCCGCAGGATTCGCCTGCTCGGTGGTGAGCGGCTCGCACTTGCGACTGTGCTCGGCGGGGATCCGGATGTGGCGATCTACGCCGGTGCAGTGACCACCTCCGGCCGCATCGAGATGCTGCCGTTCCTGCACGAACAGGCGATCAGTATGACCGCGCACCGGTTCGGCAATCCCGACCCATCCACTGTCGTCGCGCTGTAATGTGCCCGACTGACGTCGTTGCCGTCATTGGGTAACCGAATACAGAACAATAACCCCCCCCCGAACTGGCGGTCTGTCCTCCATTGTGCGGACACGATGTGTCCCCACATAATCATTTCGGGGGTTGCATTCGGTGCGGTCCCGCTGCGGCTGGGAACCCGAGCTTGGCCGCGGAAATGCGACCGGATGCGTACCCGATTTACGCATCCGGTCGACAAATCCGGGACGTGGTGGGCCTCGCCCCGCCACGGAGAGCGGTGCTGATACACGAATCGCAGACCGATGGATTCCGGCGGCTCGCCAGTGGGTGGCTAAGGTCGAAGGCAGATGCTGACCTGAGACGGAGGTTCCATGGGCAGTTCCCCCGTCATCCCTCACGCGACCACGATCGGCGACGTAACCATTGCCGTCGACCTTGAGTCTTCCGTTCCGCCCTACGAGCAAGTGCGAGTGCAGATGATCGATGCGGTCGCTAGCGGATCGGTCGTCGCCGGCGCGAAACTGCCGACCGTACGCGCGCTCGCGGGTGCTCTCGGTATCGCTCCCAATACCGTCGCGCGTAGCTATCGCGAGCTCGAACGTGATGCCGTGATCGAGACCCGCGGGCGTGCTGGCTCCTTCGTTGCCGCCTCAGGCGATGCCACCCAGCGCCAGGCTCAGGAGGCTGCCGCGACCTTCGCGGCCCGCATCCGTCAGCTGCGGCTCGATCCCGCGGAGGCGCTGGAGCTCGTGCGGGCCGCTCTGCGCTGAGCGGCTCGCTGCGAATGTCGGAGCCTGCCCAGAGGCGTCTAAGTCTGTTGCTGGTCGAGTAGGTCGCTCTGGCGACCGTGTCGAGGCCGGGCCAGCCCCGGGTCTCGACACGCTCGCTGGCGCTCGCTACTCGACCGGCAGTTCTCTGGGCCTGCC
>JBKJLH010000155.1:0-23981 GCA_046597035.1 Lacisediminihabitans sp. | reverse complement strand
GGGGTAAGGGTGAAACGGTGGTGTAAGAGACCACCAGCGGCCCGCGTGATCGGGTCGGCTAGGTAAACCTCGCCCGGAGCAAGGTCGAACAGGAAGCGTTACGGGCGGCTCGTCCAGCTTCCGGGTAGACCGCTAGAGGTGTGCGGCAACGTACATCGTAGATAGATGGCCGTCGATGACGGATTCTCGGATCCGTCGGGACAGAACCCGGCGTAATAGCCGGCCCATTCACCATCTGCCTCGGTCAGGTGCCCTGGATGTGACGATCGGCGAGGTGCCTCATGGATTCGATGTCGCGCGCGTTCGCTTCATCCGGTCCAGCGGCCCATGCGATGGCGGCATCGCGGCGCTTGCCGAACGCGACGTGGCGTTCGATCAATCGCGTGACCCGGAGCGCGTTCGGTGTATCGATGAACCAGATCTCGTCGACCAATGAGCGGATGCTTCGCCAACCGGGCTCGGCGGAGAGCAGGTAGTTACCCTCGGTGATCACGAAGTCGGTCTCGCGAGGAACCGCGATGGAGGCGGCGATCGGCTCTTCGAGACCGCGTCGATACGCCGGGGCATAGACCACTGGCTCGTCGCGGGAGCGGAGCCTTCGCAGGAGTGACACGTAACCACCGACGTCGAAGGTGTCGATCGCACCCTTGCGGTCGCGAAGTGGTGTGCCTTCGATGATCTCGTTCGCGAGATGAAAGCCGTCCATGGGAACGGTCATGCAGACGTCGTGCCCCAGGGCATCCGCGAGGCTGAGCGCAAAGGTGGACTTGCCGGCGCCGGGAGCTCCGGCAATCCCGAGGATCTGGCGTGTGCCGGCCGATTGCCGTCGAGCGTGAAGGTAGTCGACTAGCTCGATCAGGTCGGTGGGGGTTGGGGACATGGGCCCATTCTGCCGTGATGCGGGGTGGAGCGCGGGCGTCGTCCACTCGTAGTCCGGGCGAGTGCGGCGAGACCGGGTCGGCCCGCCGGCCCGCCTGGTCCGCACTCGCCCGCTTTCCCTGTGGGCGAGGGACCCAGCAGCTACGCCCCCGGTGCAAACCGGTAGCCCATCCCCGGCTCCGTCAGCAGAAAGCGCGGCCGGGATGGCTCGGGCTCGAGCTTCTTGCGGAGCTGGCCGAGGTAGAGGCGGAGGTAACCGTTTTCCTTGTCGTAGGCCGGCCCCCACACCGTCGTCAGCAGAAAGTGTTTCGTCACCAGGCGCTCCGGGTTGCGCACGAGCACCTCAAGGATGTGCCACTCGGTCGGGGTGAGCTTCACGATGCCCGACGGCTCCTTCCACACCGTGTGCGCGGCGAGATCCACTGTCACCGTGCCGAAGGTCACGATGGGCTGTTCCGGCTCGGTGGGTGAACGACGGCTGAGGGCACGGATGCGGGCGAGCAATTCGTCGATCGCGAAGGGTTTCGTCACGTAGTCATCCGCGCCCGCATCAAGAGCGTCGACCTTGTCGGCGGAATCCGTGCGCCCGCTCACGACGAGAATCGGAACCTCGGTCCAGCCGCGCAGCCCCTCGATCACCCGGATACCGCTGAAACCGGGGAGGCCGAGGTCGAGCACCACGAGCTCTGGCTTGACGCGTGCCGCGACATCCAGCGCCTCGGGTCCTGACAGGGCGAGAAAGACCTCGTAGCCGCGAGCGGCGAGGTTGATACGCAGCGCCTTCAGAATCTGGGCATCGTCATCCACCACGAGAATTCGCATCACGACTCCCGCCGTATCGGGAGGCTGTCCGGGGGTACCGGCGTCGGCTCGCTCGTCGGCAGCGTCACGACCATCGTCAGTCCGCCGCCGGGGGTATCTTCGGCGTCGAGGCTCCCTCCCATTGCCTCCATGAACCCATTGGAGAGCGCGAGACCGAGACCGACCCCGGTGCTGTTGTCAGTATCTCCGAGCCGCTGGAACGGCTGGAAGGCTTCGAGGAGTTTGGCGGGGGGGATACCGGGACCGCGGTCGATCACGCGCAGTTCGAGGCGAGCACCAAAACTACTGGCCGTGATGATGAGTGGGGCGTCAGCGGGGGAGTAGCGCAGAGCGTTCGCGACGAGATTGACGATCACGCGCTGCAGTAGCACCGCGTCGCAGAGCGCTTCGGGCAGGTCGGCCGAGACATCGAGCCGAACCCGCGCCAGGGGAACTCGCAGCTCGTCGAGGGCGAGGGGGACGATTTCATCGAGCCCCACTCTGCCCAATGAGATCGGAAGCACTCCAGCTTGGAGCCGACTCGCGTCGAGAAGATCGTTCACGAGGTCGGCAAGCCGGTGGAGCGAGACCTCGGCGGTCTGCAGCAGGTCATCCCGATCACGGTCGCTCCATGAGACATCGGTGCTCCGGAGGCTTGAGACGGCTGCCGTCGCCGACGAGAGGGGGGTCCGCAGGTCATGGCCGACGGCGGCGAGCAGTGCGGTACGCAGCCGATCGGCTTCTTCGAGCGGCCGGATACCGCTGGCCGCTGTCTGCAAATCCCGCTGCACCAGAGCGGTCTCGATCTGCGACACGAAAGCATTGAGGATGCGCCGGTCGGACGCCTGCAGGTCGCGCCCGGTGAGCACGACGCTGCCATCGTCGCCGAGCTCGACGGTGGTGCGCTTCTCGTCGACGGTAGACGTCGCGCTGCCGGCCTCGAACAGTCGTTCACCCCCGTAGCTCACGATCACGCTGGTCATACCGAAGGTTTCGCGCATGCGGTTGGCGAGCGCTTCGACGGCGTTCTCACCGCGGATGATGCTGCCGGCAACGGTCGCGAGAGTCTCGGCTTCTGCGCCGGAGCGTTTGGCTGCCCGACTGCGGCTGGCCGCCTGGTCGACGACCAGGCTGACCAGCACGGCAATGACCAGGAAGATCACCAGAGCGAGGAGATGAAGCGGGTCGGCAATAGTGATGGTGTACAGCGGGTCCACGAAGAAGAAGTCAAGAAGCAGACCGGCGATTACCGCTGCCGTGACCGCGGGCCAGATGCCACCAATGAGCGCAACCACCACAACGAGTAACTGAAACGCCAGCACATCGGTGGGCAGCGACTCATTGCTGCGAATTCCGCTCAGAACCCACGTGAGCAGCGGAAGCCCAAGCAGGGTGAGGGCAAAACCGGCACGGCGGCGGCGGGGGCTCAGTGCCCCCCCGGCTCTCGGCAGCTGCAGCGTGCCCACCGAGGCATGGGAGACGATGTGAACGTCGATGTCCCCGGATGCGCGAATCACGGTCTGTCCAATACCCTGCCCGGTAAGGAATGCGGTGAGCCGACTGCGTCGACTCACGCCGATCACCAGCTGGGTCGCATTCACGCCGCGAGCGAATTCCACGAGAGCGGTCGGGGTGTTGTCACCAATTACCTGGTGATAGGTGCCACCAAGGCTCTCGACGAGCGAGCGCTGCGTGACGAGTGCCCCCGGGTCTGACTCCGCGAGTCCGTCCGAGCTCGACACGTGAACGGCGAGAAGCTGGCCCCCACTGGTACGGGCAGCGATCCGGGCGCCCCGGCGGATGAGAGTTTCTCCCTCGGTTCCTCCGGGAAGGGCGACGACCACTCGCTCCCTCGCCTCCCACTTGCCACGGATACCGTGTTCATTTCGATAGGCCTGTAGCGCGACATCCACTTCGTCGGCAAGCCAGAGCAGCGCGAGTTCGCGGAGCGCGGTGAGATTGCCGAGCCGGAAGTAGTTACTGAGAGCGGCATCGATCGTGCCTGCGGGGTAGATGTGTCCGCTTGCAAGCCGAGCGCGCAGCGCCTCCGGGGTGAGGTCGACCACCTCGATCTGGTCGGCCGAACGCAGCACCGAGTCGGGGATCGTTTCGCGCTGGGTGACGCCGGTGATCGACTGCACCACATCGTTCAGCGACTCGATGTGCTGGATGTTCACCGTCGAGATCACGTTGATGCCGGCGTCCAGTAGATCGTGCACGTCCTGCCAGCGCTTCGCATGCACGCTGCCAGGTGCGTTGGTGTGCGCAAGCTCATCGACGAGCGCCCAGTCCGGCTTCCGGGCGATCAGGCCCTCGAGATCGAGTTCGTCGAGTGTTACGCCACGATGGCCGAGGCTACGACGTGGGAATAGCTCGAGTCCCGTGGTAAGGCGGGCCGTCTCCGCTCGACCATGCGTTTCAACGAGTCCCACGACCACATCGAGGCCAGCGTCGAGGAGTCGTCGCCCCTCCTCGAGCATGGTGAAGGTCTTGCCGACTCCGGGAGCCGCACCGAGATAGACCTGCAGGATGCCTCGAGTCACTGGCTGACCGTCTCAGTCGCTCGGGTCGAGCGCGGCGAGCGCGATGTTGAGCTCGAGCACGTTGACCGTCGGCTCGCCGATATAGCCGAGAAGTCGGCCCGTGACGGCGGAGTCGACCAATTTCGCGACCTGCGCCTCCGCGAGGTTGCGGGTGGTGGCAACACGTCTAATTTGCTCACGGGCGTAGGCCGGGCTGATGTGTGGGTCGAGGCCTGACGCAGAGGCTGTGAGTGCGTCCGGAGGGATCGATGACGGATCCACTCCGTCGCTCTTTGCAATGGCTGCCTTTCGCTGCGTGATCTGCTTGATCAGTGTCCCACTCTCGGCGCCCTGATTGCTGCCGCCAGAGGAACCACCGTCGTAGCCGTCACCAGCCGCGGAAGGACGGGACTGGAACCACTGCGGGAGCGCATTCCCCTTCTTGTCTGTGAACGACTGGCCGATCAGTCGCGAGCCGACGGTCGCGCCGTCGACAGAGACGAGCGAGCCATTCGATTGCACGGGAGCCACCAGTCCGACTGCCGCAATGGCAAGCGGGTAGATGATGCCGAGAGCGATGGTAAAGACCACCATCACGCGCAGTGCGACCCAGTACTGCCGTGAAGCGCCGCGGAGTTGATCCATGAGATGTGTCCTTTGTCAGTTCGTGGTGCTGAGACGGAAGGCTTAGAAGCCGGGGATTTGAGAGATGACGAGGTCGATCAATTTGATGCCGATGAAGGGCGCAATCAGTCCGCCGACACCATAGATGAGCAGATTGCGACCAAGCACTCTCGAGACGCTCCCCGGCCGATAGGTCACTCCCCGCAGCGCCAGCGGAATCAGCACGATGATGATGAGTGCGTTGAAGACGACGGCGGAGAGGATGGCGGATGCCGACGAGTGCAATTGCATGAAGTTGAGTACCGCAAGGCCGGGATAGCTCGCCACGAACATCGCCGGAATAATGGCAAAGTACTTCGCAACGTCGTTGGCGATGGAGAAGGTGGTGAGCGAGCCACGGGTGATCAACAGCTGCTTGCCGATACCGACGATGTCGATGAGCTTCGTGGGATCGGAGTCGAGATCCACCATGTTTCCTGCTTCTTTGGCCGCCGAGGTTCCAGTGTTCATTGCGACGCCGACATCTGCCTGGGCGAGTGCGGGAGCGTCATTGGTGCCATCGCCGGTCATGGCGACGAGATTACCGCCGGCTTGCTCCTTCTTGATGAGCTCCATCTTGTCTTCGGGGGTCGCTTCGGCAAGAAAGTCATCGACCCCGGCCTCGGCTGCTATGGCCTTGGCAGTGAGTGGGTTGTCTCCTGTGATCATGACGGTGCGAATACCCATGCGACGCAGGTCGGCAAATCGCTCGGCGAGACCGGTCTTAACGACGTCCTTGAGATACACAACTCCGAGAACGGATGCCACACCAGCCGCCGTCCGCCGGGCGACGACCAGCGGGGTACCGCCGGCCTCAGAGATGCGCGTGACGATGCCATCCAGTTCCGTTTGCTGGGCCGCGGTGAGAATGCTCGACTCTGCCACCCATGCGCGGACCATTGATCCTGCGCCCTTGCGCACCTGGCAGCCATCGGCATAATCGACGCCGCTCATCCGGGTCTGCGCGGTGAACGGTACCACTGTGCCGTCGACGGCAGTCGAATACGGGAAGCCCTGTTCGGTGGCGAGGTCGAGAATCGACTTCCCTTCCGGAGTCGGATCACTCAGAGACGATGCCGCGGCGACCGTGGCAAGCGTTTCGGCATCCACTCCGGTGATGGTCGCGAACTCGGAGGCCCGCCGGTTGCCGTAGGTGATGGTGCCCGTCTTGTCGAGAAGCAGGGTTGTCACGTCACCAGCAGCCTCGACGGCACGCCCGGACATCGCGAGCACATTGTGTTGTACAAGCCGGTCCATCCCGGCAATACCGATGGCGGACAGCAGCGCGCCGATTGTCGTCGGGATGAGGCAGACGAGCAGCGCCACAAGCACGGGCAGGCTCTGCGATGCGTTCGAGTACTGTGCGATCGGATTGATGATGAGGACAACCACCACGAAGATGATCGTGAGACTCGCGAGCAGGATGTTCAACGCGATCTCGTTCGGAGTCTTCTGGCGGGACGCGCCTTCGACCAGCTTGATCATGCGGTCGACGAAGGTCTCGCCCGGCTTCGAGGTGATGCGCACCACGATGCGATCGGAGAGCACCCTGGTGCCGCCGGTAACCGCACTGCGATCGCCTCCGGACTCGCGCACAACGGGGGCAGATTCACCGGTGATAGCCGATTCGTCGACTGACGCTATTCCCCAGATGATGTCGCCGTCCCCGGGGATCAGCTCCCCCGCGACGACCACCACGGTATCGCCAAGCGTGAGTTCGGCAGAGGCGATCTGCTCGAACTCCGCCCGCTCCGCGCCCGGATCAGCGGTCTCGTCCCAGACGCGAACGCGCTCTGCCATGGTGCTGGTGCGGCTGTCGCGAAGGCTCTTGGCCTGGGCCTTCCCCCGGCCCTCGGCTACGGCCTCTGCCATATTGGCGAAGAGGGTCGTAAGCCACAGCCAGACCGCGATCGACCAGATGAAGGCGAGCGAGGTAGGGGAGGAGGAAGTCTGCGCGGACGCTCCGAGAAACGGTGTGGCGATTGCGAGCAGCGTGGTGAGCGCGGCGCCGATCTCTACGACGAACATCACCGGATTACGCCACATGAGGCGCGGGTCCAGCTTGCGGAAAGCATCCGGAATACTCGAGATGAGCTGGCCAGCGCTGAAGGCGGAGGCCTGCTTCCGCGATTGCTTGTGCGCCGGAGCGCCGCTCTCCGTGGGAGTGATGAGCGTTGAGGTCATGCCATCTGTGTCATTCATGGTCAATGCTTCAATCCTTCTGCGAGCGGGCCGAGCGCGAGTGCGGGGAGGTAGGTGAGCGCCGAGACGATCACGATTGTGCCCACGAGGAGGCCGATGAACTGTGGCCGATGCGTGGGCAGGGTGCCCGAGGTAGTCGGAATCGTGTCTTGCGCGGCGAATGAACCGGCGAGGGCGAGAACGAACACGATCGGCAGAAACCTGCCGAGCAGCATCGTCACGCCGAGAGCCGTATCGAACCAGGGCGTACTCGCAGTGAGCCCTGCGAAGGCCGAACCGTTGTTGTTCGCGGCCGAGGTGAAGGCGTAGAGCACCTCTGAATAGCCGTGCAGGCCGGTATTGGCCATCGAGGTATCGACCACGGATTTTTGAACCGCCGGTATCGCGAAGCTGAGGGCGGTGCCGGCCAGCACGAGTGTCGGCGTAATCAGGATGTATATACTCGCGAGTTTCACCTCGCGCGCTCCGATCTTCTTGCCGAGGTATTCCGGTGTGCGACCAATCATCAGGCCAGCGACGAACACGGCGACGATCGCCATAACCAGGATGCCATAGAGACCGGATCCGACTCCGCCGGGCGCCACTTCGCCCAGCATCATGTTCACCATCAGCAGTCCGCCCCCGAGGGAAGTGAAACTGTCGTGCATGGCGTTGACGGCACCGGTGGAGGTGAGTGTGGACGATGTGGCGAAGATGCTCGATCCGACGATGCCGAATCTCACCTCCTTGCCTTCCATCGCTCCTCCGGCCAGCTGGCTCGCCGTGCCGTTTCCGGCACTCTCGAGCGCTGTGAGCAGTGCAGCGGAGACGACCCAGATCAGTCCCATGGCCGAGAGGATGGCGTACCCCTGGCGGTTGTCTCCCACCATTCGTCCGAAGGTGCGGGGGAGTGAAAACGGGATCACAAGCAACAGTACGATTTCGAAGAGGCTCGACCAGCCGGTGGGGTTCTCGAAGGGATGCGCGGAGTTGGCGTTGAAGAATCCGCCACCGTTAGTGCCGAGTTCCTTGATCGCCTCCTGCGAGGCAACCGGGCCTCCGGGGATCGACTGTGTTCCACCCGCGAGCGTGGTGAAGTGCTGGAAGCCGGCGAAGTTCTGGATCACACCGCCGAAAAGCAATACGACAGCCGCGATGACAGAAAGTGGAAGCAGAATCCGTAGGACACCGCGAGTGAGGTCCACCCAGAAGTTGCCGATCGTCGCTGACTTGCGTGACGCGAGCCCGCGGATCAGGGCTACAGCAACGGCGATGCCCACCGCTGCCGAGACGAAGTTCTGCACCGCAAGACCGACGAGCTGGACCGTGTAACCCATGGTGAGCTCCGGAGAGTACGACTGCCAATTCGTGTTGGTCACGAAGGAGATCGCGGTGTTCCACGCCAGCGATTGCTCCACAGGCGGCAGGCCGAGCGAGTAGGGCAGGATCTCCTGAATTCGTTGAAGAAGGTAGACGACGAGTACACCGATCACCGAGAAGGCAAGCACGCTTCGGAGATAGACCGGCCAGGTCTGCTCCGACGCGGGGTTCACTCCGACGAGTCGGTAGAGGCCTCTCTCCAGGCGCACGTTCTTCGCCGTCGTGTAGACGCGGGCCATGTGGTCGCCAAGGGGGCGATAAATAAGCGCGAGTACCAGGACGAGGGTCGCTGCCTGCGTGATGAAAAGCCAGGTGTCTTCCATCAGAATCGCTCGGGCTTTACGAGCGCGAAGACGAGGTAGACCAGTGCTGCGACGCCGAGGACGAGGCTGAGTACCGTGAAGAAGATCACAGCTTCTCGACCCCCCGGGCGATGTAGGCGATGAGGGCGAACAGACCGACAGCGCCGATCACATAGATGAGATCGAGCATGAAATCCTCCGAGAGCAAGCGGACTGCGGCCAATCGGCACGCAGCGACCCCACGTCAAAATCAACGCATTGTCACTAGGGAAGCTCACACCCGGAGAGAAAGCGGGTTTGTGGAACTAACGGGTTCCTAACACAGTGCCCACGAACTCTTACAGGTCGTGGAGAGCGGTGCTGTTACTTTCCGGATGCCAGGGCGGCAGCACCGAGGATGCCCGCATTGTTACGCAACGTCGCAGGGACGATCGGGGTGTCGAGTTTCAGGAGGGGAAGAAAGTCCTTGTACTCCTTGGACACTCCGCCGCCCACGATGAACAGGTCGGGGTGGAAGAGGGCCACGAGCACGTCATAATATTTCTGCAGCCGCCCAGCCCACTCCTCCCAACTCAGATTCTCACGTTCCTTCGCCGAGTAGGCCGCCTTGGTCTCCCAGTCCACGCCCTCGAGCTGTAGGTGGCCGAGCTCGGCATTCGGAATGAGCACGCCCTTGTAAATGATGGCGGTGCCGATTCCTGTGCCGAGGGTGGTCAGGATGATGAGGCCCTTGTTCTTGTCCGCAGCGCCGTAGAGGGATTCGGCGTAGCCGGCGGCATCCGCGTCGTTGACAAAGCTGATCTCGCGATCGAGACCCTTCTCGAAGAGCGCCTCTGCTTCGAGGCCGATCCATTTCTTCGAGACATTGGCAGCGGAGAGGGTGCGTCCCTTCACCACGACGGCGGGAAAGCAGAGTCCCATGGGAAGCTTCTTGTCCGGCGAGCCGAGTTTCTTCAGCACCTCCTTCACCGTCAGCACGATATCGTCGGGCTCGCCACCCTCCGGTGTGGGCAATTTGATGCGCTCGCTGAGGAGCTTGCCCGAGGAGACGTCGACGATCGCCCCCTTGATTCCGGTACCGCCGATATCGATGCCAACTGCTTTGGGGGTCATCTCGTCATTCTCATCTCGAATCGTGTGCCTGATGGAGTTCAGGGCAGTGTCAGCACTTCAGCACCACGTTCGGTCACGACCAGCGTGTGCTCGAACTGCGCGGTTATGCTGCGGTCCTTGGTAACGACGGTCCAGTCATCTGCCCACATCTCCCATTCGATGGCCCCAAGGGTGAGCATCGGTTCGATCGTGAAAACCATACCCACTTCGATCGCGGTGGCATAGCCGGGCGCCGAATCATAGTGCGGAATGATAAGGCCGGAGTGGAAGGCTTCACCGACACCGTGGCCGGTGAAATCGCGCACGACGCCATAGTCGAAACGGCGCGCATAGGACTCGATCGCGCGCCCGATCACGTTCACCTCGCGACCGGGGGCGACCGCTTTGATTCCACGATTCAGCGACTCGCGGGTTCGTTCCACCAGGTTCGTGACCTCTGGGGTCGCCTGCCCCACGATGAAGGTGTGGTTACTGTCGCCATGCACACCGTTTTTGTAGGCCGTGATGTCTATGTTCACGATGTCGCCATCTTCGAGCACCGTGTTGTCGGGGATCCCGTGGCAGATCACCTCGTTCACCGAACTGCAGAGAGACTTGGGAAACCCGCGGTAACCGAGCGTCGAGGGATACGAGTCGTGGGCCACCATGTAGTCGTGACCGATGACATCCAGTTCGTCAGTGGTGATTCCGGCCCGGATACTTGCACCGACGAGCGCGATCGCATCTGCGGCGATACGGCCGGATTCGCGGATGCGGCCGACGGCTTCATCGTCGTAGATATCTGATCCGGCGAATCTGGCGGGTGCGGGTTTACCGACGTACTCGGGGCGGACGATATGCGTCGGCACGAAACGGGTGGGTGTGACCTGCCCCGCAACCAGGTGGCCATTCGAATCCTTGGGCATAGGTGTAATTTTAGGGGCGAGCAAGGAGTCATTCATGACCCAGTGGTTTTACAACACGCGCACCCACGAGGTGGAGGAGGGCAAGCAGTCGCTCGCCTCGGAGCTGGACGGTCCGTTCGATAGCCGGGAGGATGCAGCGCGCGCCCCCGAGATCATCGCTGAGCGCTCGCGCAAATGGGCAGAGGACGACGCGAAGAACGATTAGTGGGCTCGGTCCGCGGGACCTCCTTGATGGCGTCTAGTCCATGTACTCGTGCTCGGCAGCGGGATATTCGCCGTCAGCAACATCCGTGATGTAGGCCTTCGCGGCATCGGTCAGCACCCCACTGAGGTTCGCGTAGCGCTTCACGAACTTGGGGATGCGGCCAGTAGTAAGGCCAGCCCAGTCCGTCCAGACCAGTAACTGGCCGTCGACGTGAGGTCCGGCACCCACCCCGATCGTCGGGATGCGCAGCTCCTCGGTGACCTGCTTCGCGACGAGGGAGGGCACCATCTCGAGCACGACGGCGAAGGCGCCCGCGTCTTCAACCGCGTGGGCGTCGGCGAGTAACTGCTCGGCGCCCTCACCGCGGCCCTGGATGATGTGCCCACCGAGGCCGTGCTCGCTCTGCGGGGTGAAACCGATGTGTCCCATTACCGGGATGCCCGCGGAGACGATCCGGCGGATCTGCTCGGCGCTGCGAACTCCCCCCTCGAACTTGACGGCATGCGCGTGGGTTTCTTTCATAAAACGGAAGGCGGTGTGCAGGGCCTCATCCGGCCCGGTTTCGTAGGAGCCGAATGGCATGTCGGCGACGACGAAGGCACGTGTCACGGCCCCGGCCACGGCGCGGGTGAGGGGAATGAGGTCCTCGACCGTCACAGGAAGTGTCGTCTCGTATCCGAGCACATTATTGCCGGCGGAATCGCCCACCAGCAGGAAGTCGATTCCGGCGGCGTCGAAGATTGATGCCGTGAGCTGGTCGTAGCTCGTGAGGCCGGTGATTTTCACACCATTCTCTTTCGCGCTCTGAAAATGCCGGGTGCGAACCCGCTTGAGATTGGCCTGGGTCGCCGCTGCAGTTGGGTCGGTCATGCGCGCCATCCTAGCCTCGCCGGTTCCGGCGGGTCGTGTCTCACAGTGATGGCAGTGGCGGGCAGGCGGGTCAGCGGATGCATGCTCTGTCTGTCGTGCGGCACTGAAGTGACCCGAGGAAGAATCGAAGCCACATTCATTAGTCGAGAGACACCAACGGGATGGCCTCGGGCGGTCATCGCGAAGATCGGTAGGTGATCGGCAGACGACGATCGCGACCAAAGGCCATACCGCTGATCTTCGGACCGATGGCTCCCTGGCGGCGTTTCCACTCCGAGTGGTCGACGAGTTTCGTCACGAAGTCGACGGTCTCCGCATCGAATCCGAGGCCGATAACATCCTCGCGGCCGAGGGCCTTCGTGATGTAGGCGTCCAGGATCGCGTCGAGTACCTCGTACGGGGGGAGGGAATCCTGGTCGGTCTGATCCGGGCGTAATTCGGCGCTCGGCGGCTTGTCGATCGAATTAGCGGGGATCGGTGGCACTTCTCCGCGCGCGATTGCGGCTTCGTTCCGCCAGCGCGCCAACTCCCAGACGAGCATTTTCGGCACGTCTTTGATCGGGGCGAATCCGCCGACAGAGTCGCCATAAATGGTCGAGTACCCCACCGAGAGTTCAGTTTTATTGCCGGTGGTGAGCACGAGATGGCCGTCGAGATTCGACAGCCCCATCAGGATGATGCCGCGGATCCGTGCCTGCACGTTCTCAGCGGCTGTGCCGGTCAGCTTCAGCTGTGTCTCGATGGGCAGCACAAGGTCGGCGATCGCCTCTGTCGAGTAGTGCAGCCCGATATTTGCAGCGAGTTCGTCGGCGTCAGAGCGCGAGTGGTCGGAACTGTAGCGACTCGGCATGCTCACCCCCCAGACTTGATCGGCCCCGAGTGCATCCGCAGCGATCGCTGCACACACGGCGGAGTCGATACCGCCCGACAGCCCGAGAACCACCGACCGGAATCCGTTCTTACCCACGTAATCCCTCAGGCCGAGTACAAGAGCGTTCCACACCTGCTCGCGGACATCGGGAAGGATGGCGAGGTCGGCGTCCAATAGTGGCTTCTGGTCCGGTCCGTCTGCAAGGGTGATCCGCTTCACGGTGCGGGGGAGCGCTGCTGCTGTCGCCTCCGAGAAATCCTTGGCTGAGGAGACCTCGAGGTCGACGACGAGCAGGTGTTCGACGAACTGGGGCGCTCGCGCGAGGATGGTGCCCGCGCCATCCACCACAACACTGTCGCCGTCGAAGACCAGGTCATCCTGGCCGCCGACGATGTTGACATAGGCGACTGTCGTGTTGGTCTCGATCGCACGCCGGGTGACCAGCGGCAGCCGCACCTCGTCCTTGTCGCGTTCGAACGGGGAGGCGTTGATGACGACAAGGAGACCAGCATCTGCTTCAAGCACTCGGGCGACGGGGCCGCCATCGCGCCAGAGGTCTTCGCAGACGATCACCGCGACATCCACACCCTTAATGCGAAGGACGAGAAGCTCGTCGCCAGGGATGAAGATGCGATACTCGTCGAATACGGAGTAGTTGGGCAGGTGGTGCTTGGCGTACCGCGCCGCAACGTGACCGTGCTGCAGCACGCTCGCGCAGTTCTGGGCGATGGCGGTGGGAGCGTTGCTCGTGCCGAGCAGGCGGGGCTCGAACGGCCCGTCCGGGTGCCCGACGATGACGGCGAGGTCGCCGAGTCCGACATCCTGCAGCTCTTTGGCGAGCCTGTGCACCGCGTCGCGGGACTCGGCGAGGAAGCTCGGCCGAGAGGCGAGGTCTTCGATCGGATAGCCGCTGATAGCCATTTCCCCCACGGCGAGTAGGTCGGCACCCTGGGCGGAGGCGCTCTGTGCGGCGCTGAGAATCTGTGCGGAATTGCCGGCAAGGTCGCCGACGATGGGGTTGGTTTGGCCAAGCGCCAAGCGGAGTCGGGGCATAGCCACTAGCCTAATAGTCGGGGAGGAATCGACCCTGAGTGAGCAGTTAGAGGAGCCCATGGACAAGCAGCGCGACTTCGTTCTCCGAACCATCGAAGAACGCGGCGTCAAGTTCATCCGCCTCTGGTTCACAGACGTCGTCGGCACTCTCAAGTCCGTCGCAATCGCCCCCGCCGAGGTGGAGGGTGCATTCGCCGAGGGCCTCGGTTTCGACGGTTCGGCGATCGAGGGTCTCACCCGGTCCTACGAGGCAGATGTGCTCGCACATCCCGACCCCGCGACATTCCAGATTCTGCCCTGGCGCGGAGAGACCGACCCCACTGCCCGCATGTTCTGCGATATCTCGACCCCCGACGGTCTGCCCGCTGTTGCGGACCCGCGCAACGTACTCAAGCGCACCCTTGCCACCGCCGCGGAGCGTGGCTTCACGTTTTACACCCATCCCGAGATCGAGTTCTACTTGCTCAAAAGCTCGCAATTCGGAGAAGAGGGCCCACAACCTGTCGACCGAGCCGGATACTTCGACAACGTGCCAGGGGGCACTGCCCACGACTTCCGTCGACGTTCCGTGCGGATGCTGGAAGACCTCGGAATCTCGGTGGAGTTCAGCCACCACGAAGCCGGTCCGGGACAGAACGAGATCGACCTGCGCTATGCGGACGCGCTCACCACCGCCGACAACATCATGACCTTCCGGACTGTGGTCAAGGAGGTGGCGATCGAGCAGGGCGTCTACGCCACGTTTATGCCGAAGCCCCTGACGGGGGAACCCGGTTCAGGGATGCACACCCACATGTCACTCTTCGAGGGCGATACCAATGCCTTCTACGATGGGGCGGGCCAGTACCAGCTTTCCAAGATCGGTCGCCAGTTCATCGCCGGTTTGCTCAGACACGCGCCGGAGATCACGGCGGTCACGAACCAGTACGTCAATTCGTACAAGCGGCTCTGGGGCGGCTCATCCCAGAGCAAGCTGGGGGAGGCGCCGAGCTTCGTCACCTGGGGTCACAATAACCGTTCCGCCCTCGTGAGAGTGCCGCTCTACAAGCCAAACAAGGGCCAGAGTGCCCGGGTGGAATACCGCGCGATCGATTCAGCGGCGAACCCGTATCTGGCATTCTCGCTGCTGCTCGCGGCGGGGCTCAAAGGTATCGAAGAGGGGTACGAGCTTCCGGCCGAGGCCGAAGATAACGTCTGGGAACTCTCGGATGCGGAGCGGCGGGCTCTCGGCTACAGCCAGCTTCCGGCAAGCCTCGACCACGCCGTCGCGCTCATGGAGGAGTCCGAGCTGGTCGCGGAGACTCTCGGTGAGCACGTCTTCAACTTCGTACTGCTGAACAAGCGTCAGGAATGGCGCGAATACCGAGCCCAGGTGACTCCCTACGAGCTCAAGAGCAACCTGGAGATGCTGTAACGGCACTCCCCGACACGTTGTTTAGGACTCGACAGCAATGGCGCGCGAACAATCAATCCTGACCGACTTGGCACGGCTCGGATTCGTCGACCTCGACCCGACTGTTCTGCTTTTGGCCGAGTTGGACGAACTGCTCGGGGACACCGTGGCCTCCCGCGAGCTCCTGCCCCTGTTCGCCCATGCCTCGGATGCCGATGGCGCACTCCGGCTGCTTGCGGCGCTGGTGCGGCAGTCTCCCGTCGAGACCGTCGCACTGCTCACCGATCAATCCGCCGCCGATCGGCTGGTTCGGGTTCTCGGTGCCTCGTCGGGCCTCGCGGACTTTCTGCTGCGGCATCCGGAGGAATTGTACGTGCTCGGGTTGCCGTTCACCCGGCCACCGGGTCCGGAGCACTATCGCCTCGACCTCGCGGAATCAGTCGCATGGATCGACCCGACGAGGGAAGAGGCTTCCTGGGATGCGCTGAGGGTGCGCTACCGCCGGCACGTGACCCAGCTCGCAGCGTGGGACCTCGGCCAAGCTCATCCACTCGACGGTCTCGACAGGGTGGCTGCGGCGCTGGCCGATCTCGCGGCCGCCGCGCTCGATGCCGCACTTCTGGTGGCCCGTGCCACCGTGAAATTTCCCGCAATAGAGGTCGCGCGTACCCGACTATCGGTCATCGGCATGGGAAAGGCTGGCGCGCGTGAACTGAACTATGTGAGCGATGTCGACGTCATTTTCGTGGCCGAAGGCTCTGGCGAGCTCTCCGACGACCGAGCGGTGGAGATCGGCACTCGGCTCGCGATGGCGATGATGCGCGGCATCCACGATTTCTCCCGCGAGCCCGCGCTCTGGGAGGTGGATGCCAACTTGCGCCCCGAGGGTAAGGATGGCGCTCTGGTACGGAGTCTCGACTCGCACATCGCCTACTACGACCGCTGGGCGAAGAGCTGGGAGTTCCAGGCGTTGCTCAAGGCGCGTCCGCTTGCTGGTGATCCCGAGCTCGGGCAGCGCTACGTTGATGCCGTCGCGCCGAAGGTGTGGTCGAGCGCGTCGCGGGAGAACTTCGTCGAGGGCGTGCAGCGCATGCGCGAGCGGGTTACCGACAACATCCCGAGCTCTGAACTCGAGTACCAACTCAAGCTCGGGCCGGGCGGCCTTCGCGACGTGGAGTTCACCATCCAATTGCTGCAGCTGGTGCACGGGCAGAGTGACGAGCTGGTTCGGCAGCGTGCCACACTTCCAGCCCTCGTCGCGCTTGCCGAGCAGGGCTACATCGGTCGCGTCGAGGCCTCGGAGTTTTCACGCGACTATCGTTTCCTTCGCCTGATCGAGCATCGCCTTCAACTCGTCAGGCTTCGGCGCACTCACCTGATGCCGAGTGACAGGGACGCGGTTCGGGTGCTTGCGAGGGCGAGTGGTATAGCCACTGGCGCCGACGACTTGATCGAGCAGTGGAACCGCACCAAGCTTCAGGTGCGCACACTGCATGAGCGGTTGTTCTACCGTCCTCTCCTCTCCGCCGTTGCTGCTCTTCCCGACGACGGCCTGACACTGAGTAGTGAGCAGGCGGCAGCACGACTGGCGGCGATCGGCTTCCGCGATCCGAAGGGTGCACTCGCCCACATCGGCGCGCTCACCGGTGGGGTCTCGCGCCGGGCGGCAATCCAGCGTCATCTTCTTCCCGTGATGCTGCAATGGTTCGCCGACGGTGCGGATCCGGACTACGGCCTCCTGGCGTTCCGCAGGCTCAGTGACGACCTCGGCAATTCCTATTGGTTCTTGCGGATGCTGCGCGACTCCTCCGGGGCGGCAAAGCGCCTCACTAATGTGCTGTCATCCTCCCGGTTCGTCGGCGTTTTGCTCGAACGGATACCAGAGGCAGCCGCGTGGTTCGACCGTGAGGAGGAGCTCGTGCCACGCTCGCTGGTGGCGCTTCTCGACGAGGCGGCATCCACCCTTGCCCGGCACGACGACATCCTCACGGCCTCGCTCGCACTGCGCACCCTGCGCCGTCGGGAGGTACTGCGCCTTGCGATGGGTGCCATTCTCGGTGTCGTACACGTTGAGGAGCTCGGCAGAGCCCTCTCCGATGTGACCACCGTATTCCTCACCGGTATCCTCAACGCGCTTCGACCCCGGGATGACGGCATCGAGTTCGGAATCATCGCCATGGGCCGCTATGGCGGCCGAGAGCTCGGGTTCGGGTCGGATGCGGACGTTCTCTTCGTTTATCGGCCGACGACAGCTTCGAGCGAGGATGCCGCCGACCGCGCAAAGTACCTCGTGGCTGAACTGAACCGTCATAGCGAAGACCTTCGACTGCCGTTCGACCTCGATATCGATCTGCGTCCCGAGGGTAAGAACGGCGCGGTTGTGCGCTCCCTCGACTCGTATCGGGCATATTACGCGCGCTGGTCGCTCACCTGGGAGGCGCAGGCCCTGTTGCGTGCCCGCGGTGCCGTTGGCGATGCCGCACTTCTGGCGGATTTTGAAACTCTCGCCGACGAGGTGCGGTTCCCGGTCGCTATTTCGGAGAACGACGTGCGGGAGGTCAAACGCATCAAGGCCCGGGTCGAATCTGAGCGACTTCCCCAGGCGGCGGATCCGGCTCGGCACCTCAAGCTCGGTCGTGGCTCGCTCAGCGACGTCGAGTGGTTCGTGCAGCTCATCCAGCTGCAGAAGGGTGCCGGTGTGCCAGGACTCCGAACCACATCGACACTCACCGCGCTGGATATCGCGCGCGTCGAAGGATTCGTCACGGCCACAGACGCGGCCAAGCTGCGGGATGCTTGGATCCTGGCCTCCCGGGTGCGCTCCGCCATGGTGCTCTGGATGACCCGCTCTACAGATGTGCTTCCCACCGACCGCCAGCAACTAGACGGTGTTGCGCGCCTGCTCGAATACCCGCCAGGATCTGCCACGCAACTCGAAGAGGACTATCTGCGCGTCACTCGACTTGCACGAGCGGTTTTTGAAAAACGGTTTTACGGGATCGCGAAGGCCCCGGGACCGACAACCGGCTGAGCTGAATTCGCCAAGGTGAGCTCGTCGCAGCACCGACCTGACCGACGTGAGCGCTTGGCAGCACGCATAAGGCCGCACTCCCTGACGGGTGTGCGGCCTTTGAGCGCGATCTGCTGATCAGACGCTGAAGTACAGCTCGTACTCGAACGGCGTCGGACGCTGCGCGGCCGGGATAATCTCCGCCGAGCGCTTGTAGGAGATCCAGGTCTGGATCAGGTCGGAAGTGAATACATTGCCCGCCGTGAGGAACTCGTGGTCGGCCTCGAGGGCGCGCAGTGCCTCCTCGAGCGAGGCGGGAACCTGCGGGATATTCTTCGCCTCCTCGGGCGGAAGCTCGTACAGGTCCTTATCGACGGGCTCGTGCGGCTCGATCCGGTTCTTGATACCGTCGAGGCCCGCCATGAGCTGCGCGGCGAAGGCGAGATACGGGTTACCCGAAGCATCCGGCGCCCGGAACTCGATGCGCTTCGCCTTCGGGTTGGTACCCGTGATCGGAATACGGATCGAGGCCGAGCGGTTGCCAGCGGAATAGACCAGGTTGACCGGCGCTTCGAAGCCGGGGATCAGGCGACGGTAGGAGTTGAGCGTCGGGTTCGTGAACGCGAGCACCGCCGGAGCGTGCTTGAGTAGCCCGCCAATGTACCAGCGCGCGATGTCGCTCAGTCCGCCGTAGCCCTTCTCGTCATAAAACAGCGGCACGCCGTCGTTCCAGAGCGACTGGTGCGTGTGCATTCCCGAGCCGTTGTCGCCGAACAGCGGCTTCGGCATGAAGGTCGCCACCTTGTTCCACTCGAGCGCGGTGTTCTTCACGATGTACTTGAACTTCAGGAGGTCGTCAGCGGCATGCACCATCGTGTCGAAGCGATAATTGATTTCCGCCTGCCCTCCGGTGCCCACCTCGTGGTGGGCGCGCTCAAGGATGAGCCCGGCGTCGATCAGCTTCAGGCAGATATCGTCCCGAAGGTCGGCCTGCTTGTCGACGGGGCTGACGGGGAAGTATCCACCCTTGTACGGCGTCTTGTTGGCGAGGTTCCCCCCCTCCTCGACGCGGCCGGAGTTCCAGGCGCCCTCTTCGGAGTCGACGAAATACGAGCTGGAGTTCTGCCGAACGTCGTAGCGCACATCGTCGAAGATGTAGAACTCGGCTTCGGGGGCGAAGAATGCGGTGTCGGCGATACCGGTCGAGGCCAGGTACTTCTCTGCCTTCTTGGCAACCTGGCGCGGGTCACGGGCGTAGATCTCACCGTTGCGCGGGTTGTAGATGTCAAAAATCATGATGAGCGTCTTTTCGACGCGGAAGGGGTCGACGTAGGCGGTGGTCACATCGGGGATGAGCTGCATGTCCGACTCGTGAATCGACGCGAAACCGCGGATCGACGAACCGTCGAAGAGTTGTCCGACCGAGAAGAATTCTTCGTCGACGGTCGAGGCAGGGATGTTGAAGTGCTGCTGTACACCGGGAAGATCGGTGAAGCGAATATCAAGGAACTTGACGTTCTCGGCCTTGATGAACTTGAGCACCTCTGAAGAATCACTGAACATGTGACTTGACTCCAATGGGATTTGGAACGGGGTACGGCGGCAAGCGCAGCCAACAGAGACGCTAGACGAGGGGAGTTTCGTCACCGTGTCGCTATTGTTTCGCGCATGTTACGTCGAGACGGCGAACGTAGGATCTTCGGTATGGCCGAGACCGAAACATCCGCCCAGCCCGGAGATTGGCCCGGCCGGCACTTCGGCCTTCCTGCCACCGGACCGCGCTCAATCGCCCGGTTCGGGCGACGGGTCGCGGCCTTCGCGATCGATGCCGCGCTCGGTGCCTTCATTTCGTACGCGTTTTTCGATTACTACATCTGGGCAAGCCTTGCCGTTTTCGCGGTGATGCAAATTATTTTCCTCGCGCTGGTCAGCGGCAGCATCGGGCATCTGCTGCTCGGGATCTGCGTAGTGCCGCTGAAGTCCGGATGGATCGGTGTCTGGCGCCCGATCGTCCGCACGATTCTTCTCGCGTTGCTCGTGCCCGCGCTTTTCGCCGACCGGGACCGGAGGGGATTGCACGACAGGCTAGCCGGGACGGTGCTGGTTCGCCGATAAAGCCGGGTCGCTGTACCGTGCATACGATGACACGGCGGGTAATCCCGCTGCTCGAAGTCATCCGAAGCGCACCGGCTGTGCGGCTGTTTGTTCCTCCTCGGTACGCGGGAGCCCACGCGAGCAGGCACAAACCTGACGAACGGGAACATCGGCGCGCCGGAAAAAGCGGTCAGCGCGGTCGGGGTGCCCGTGCCCGCATCGGATCGACACCCTTGGGGATCGGGAGCTGATTCTTGCCGAGTGAGGCGAGACGGTTACTAACCGCATAGATCTCAGATTTATTGAGGGAGCGCTTGAAACGCGCCATCTGGGCGGCGAGCTTGTGAAGTGGCACGGCATCGCCATCCGGTCCGACATGAAGGAAGTGCACACTGACGTTCGGAAGGACTCGCATGACCCGACGTCGCTCCTCGTCGAGCATCTTCTGGGTGCGGCTCTTCGGACCCTCCCCGATCAGCACGACGCCCCCGTTGCCGACCGCGCGATAGACGGCATCCTGCGTCTTCGGGCTCACCGCCACCGGCATCTCGCTCGCGGTCCAACCCCGGCGAAGTGAGCTCTTAAGTACGGCTCCGACGGCGCCGGGCTGGCCTGCAATTTGGGAATACGCGGCGCGCTCCGCAAGCCGACCGAGCACGATGAGGAAGAGCAGTACCCCGCCGAGAACGCCGGAAATGATCCACAGCACGAACCCGAAGACATTGGCCACCCCGGAGAGAACGAAGCCGGCGACGACGCCGGCGAGAATCGGGGCGAATAAAGCGAGCAGAAACCACCAGATCGCGTTCGAATCGTAGCGTCGGGTCATCTGGAAGACCTGGTACATCTGCTTGAGACGACCGGGCTCTTTCGCAGGTTTCGGGGCCGAATTCTGGGTGCGTGCCATCCTCCAAGGATACGGCCTGTCCGGGAACCTCTGGTCCCTCACAGCGGAAGCCCGCTTGGCCCAGTCCACTGTTTCGCGCCGATCGGCTGAGCGGATGCCCCTCGCTCGCGATACTCGCTCCATGGACACTGTCGGCGGTTATCGGCTCGTGCGCAAACTCGGCGCGGGAGGCAGGGCAGAGATCCACCTCGGCCACGCAGGGTCGAGGGAACCGCCAGATGGCGACCGAATCGCCGCGATCAAGGTGTATCGCACGGCGACGGACGACGCGAGCATCGATCGCGAGATTGAGGCGCTCGCTCGGGCATCCTCTCGCCATCTGCTCGAGTTGAGAGATCTGGCGACGGGTCCGGACGGAAGGCCGTGTCTCGTCCTACCGCGGCTCGGATCGGGCACCCTCGCGCGATTTCTAGCCATACGCCGAACGCTGGCGGCGGGGGAGGCAGTGAGTATTCTGGCACCGCTGGTCGGGGCCCTTTGCGAGCTGCATCGCGTCGGGGTTTCGCACGGGGCTGTGGCTGGCGGATCAGTGCTGTTCGATGATCGGGGTGCGCCAGTGCTCGCGCGGTTCGGCGCTGTGACCCTCATCGGTGACTTTCCCTCGACCAAGAACGGGCACAGCCTCACCCCCGCCCAGCTGGACGACGATCCCGGCGCCATCCTCGATCGGCTCGGTTTGCGGCAACTCATCGCAACGGTGCTTGACCGCGTTGATGCCGGTGGATCATCCGGAGCTAGCATTGCGCTCCGAGATGGGATCGAGTCGCTGCCGTCGACGAATGCCGCACTTCTGCAAACCCTCGACCTTGTCTTTGATCTCGCTTCGGCGTTGCCGATACGCTTTGAGGACGACGATGAGCTTGATAGAAACGCCATGTCGTCGACGGGATGGCACGGTTCCGTCCCCCTCACCCCGCAATTATCGTCAGTAGTGCATCAGCCTCTTCCGCTCGTGTCGGCCGGGAGTGATGGACGCCCGGTCGAGTTGGTGCGCGGTCAGGCCGAGCCGGCGGAAATCGTGGCCCGCGATATGCACCCCCTGGCGATCATCCGTTCGAAGGTTGTCGCGATCCTCGCGCCGGTGCGTACGCCGGTCTGGATTGCCGGGGGAGCAGGACTCGGAGCTCTTGTGATCGCGCTCACAGTCATTCCCGCGGCCCACTCTGAGAATATGACATCGGCCCACGCCCTACCGCCGTCTTCCCCATCATCATCGCCGTCGTCTTCCGTCGTTCCAACAGCGAGTGCCGGTGCCGCACCCTCGGCGCCCGCCACTTCGGCTATCGAAGGGGAGGATCCTCTCGCCGCGGCCCGCGCCCTCCTCTCCGCGCGGAGCCGCTGTTTCGCCGCGAAGTCACCAACCTGTTTCGACTCGGTCGACCAAGCCGGTTCAGCGGTGATCGAGGCAGACCGCGATATGTTCCGCCGACTGAAGAAGGGAGTGCCACTGCCGCCGGAAGCGACCCTTGAGGGGTTCACTCCTCGGCTCATTCAGCAGCTCGGCGACTCGGCGATCATCCAGCTGGTGGATACCGAGGGAAACACAGTCACAACAAAAAATCCGGCCCCGCTTCTCTTGGTGAGAAGCGAGGCCGGATGGCGGATCAGGGATCTTGCGCTCGGCTAGGCGGTTCGCTCTAGTGGATCCCGTCGATACTTCAGTAGCCGAGATTGCCGGCGAAGTCCCCGCCTTCGAGGCGGGTCTTCACTGCGACGAGGAACCGAGCAGCGTCAGCACCGTCGACGATGCGGTGGTCGTACGAGAGCGCGAGGTAGACGGTCGAACGGATCGCTATCGCATCGAACCCGCCGCTGGAGACGACGACCGGCTTCTTCGACACGATTCCCGTGCCGAGGATCGCCGACTGGGGAAGGAAGACGATCGGAGTGTCGAACAATGCTCCACGAGAACCGGTGTTGGTGAGAGTGAAGGTGCCACCGGCGAGCTCGTCAGGCTTGAGCTTGTTGTCGCGGGTGCGGGTGGCAAGATCAGCAATCTGCGCCGCGAGTCCAGCAAGATCGAGTGAACCGGCATCCCGGATCACTGGCGTCAGCAACCCGCGCTCGGTGTCGACCGCAATGGCGATGTTCTCCTGCGGCGGGTAGACGATGGTGTCCCCGTCGATGGTGGCATTAATGATCGGGAACGCTCGGAGGGCCTCAGCTGCCGCCAAGGCGAAGAACGGGAGGAAGGAGAGCTTGTTCCCGGTCTTGGAGAGGAACTCCGACTTCACCGAGTCGCGGAAGTTCGCCACCAGTGTGACATCCACCTCGACGACCGAGGTGAGCTGCGCGGAGGACTGCATCGAGATAACGGCCCGTTCGGCGATTACCCGGCGGAGGCGCGACATCGGCACATTGGTGCCCCGCAACGGGGATGTTTGAAGTACCTCGGCCTGAGCCGCTGGAGTAACCGCGGTAGCCTCGACGGTTTCGGCCGAGGCCGTGAGTACGTCCTCCTTGCGGATGCGCCCCCCAACGCCAGAACCGACGATTGTCGAAAGATCGATGCCTCTCTCGTTCGCGAGTTTGCGAACGAGCGGAGTGACGTACCCCGGATTCGCATCGACTGTTGGTGCTGGCGCGGCGACCGGTACTGGCGCGGCGACGTTGGCCTCGTTCGCCGGGGTGTCGGCTGCCGGAGCCGGGTCGATTGCGTCCGCCTGAGTTGGCGCCGCTGCAGCGGTCGGAGCCTGTTCTCCTGGCGCGGGAGCGTCGGTAGACGGCACCTCGGCTGCAGGGGCTTCCACGGCGGGGGGCACCACCGGTGCGGGAGCCGCCACCGGTGCGGGAGCCGCCACCGGTGCGGGAGCCGCCACCGGTGCGGGAGCC
>JBKJLH010000035.1:0-12596 GCA_046597035.1 Lacisediminihabitans sp. | reverse complement strand
GGCGAACCGCCCGCCACCCGGGGCTACCCGCCATCCACGTTTTCCCTGCTCGCCCGGCTGCTCGAACGCGCCGGCACCGACCAGGCCGGCTCGATCACCGGCATCTACACGGTGCTCGTCGACGGCGACGACCACAACGAGCCGATCGCGGATGCCGCCCGTTCATTCCTCGACGGTCACGTCGTACTCGACCGCAAGCTCGCTGTCTCCGGACACTTTCCCTCCATCGATGTACTCGGCTCGATCTCGCGCGTCGCGACCAGGGTGATCTCGAGTGAGCAGGTGCACGTCGCGCAGGTGCTGCGCAAGACGCTTGCGGCGAGACGTGCCGCCCAGGATCTTCTCGACGTCGGCGCCTACCAGCGCGGCGCCAATCCCCTCGTCGACGCCGCCGTCGACCACGAATCGTCGATCAACGCGTTCCTTCAGCAGAGGATCAGCCAGCAGTCGACCTCCGACGATTCGTGGACACAGCTCACGTCGCTCGTTCGAACACTGGAAGGCAACTGATGGCCCGTTTATTTCCGCTCGCGGGACTCCTCCGTCTCCGCCAGGTGCAACAGGACCAGGCGGCGATCGACCTTTCTGCGGCTAACGCCCGCGTAGTGGAAGGCACGGCGCGCCAGCGTCGGGCCAGATCCGCTCTCGGGGCGACCTCGAGCGAGGCGACCAGCGCCGCCGTGCTCTATGCCGTCGCGGCGTCGCGTGCTGCCTCCCGCGGAATGCTCGCCGAGCTCCAGGCGCTGGACTGCGATCATCGCGTCTCTCTCGACGCAGCGAACGCCGTCTTCTCTGCCGCGCGCGCCCGGTCGATCGGGCTGGAGAAGCTCGAGGTGCGATTCGACGACGCGGTTGCGAACGGCATGCTCGTGGCGGAGCAGGCCGTGATCGATGAGATCTCGTCGACGAGTTGGCACCGCACACGGGAGGTGGATGCCGGATGACGCTCGTCGCCCTCTGCCCCCCACCGACCGTGGCCCCGCCAACCTCCGGCCCCGCGAACAGTGCGGCCGCGGCTGCCGATTCGGCCACCGGATTCGGTACCGTGATGACTGATGCGAAGGCTGCTCTGGCATCCGCTCCCACCTCGCCCGCCGCTGTTACTACCGCCGCTGTTGTTTCCGCCGCGGGCACTGCTGCGACCGGGCTTGCGGGGATCGCTTCACCGGTCACGCCCGCCGGGGCTCCTCAGACTCCCGTAAAGGGCTCCACGAAGTCGGTGGCGAAAGGGGTCGCCGGCCCGGCATCTCCGGCGGCTACGGACCAACCGGCGACGGACCAACCGGCGACGGATGCCTCCTCTGCGGTCGTGCTGACGCCGCCGTTGCCCGCGCTGGTGCCATCCGCCACCGTTCCCCTCGTGACACCGCCCACCACGGCCGCCCCGACGGATGTCTCCTCCGACACGCCGTTAGCACCTGCCACCGCGCCGGCACCTGCCACCGCGCCGGCACCTGCCACCGCGCGGGTGGCTGCCGCGGTGGGTCCGCTCTCAACGGCAGTCGTACCAGCAGCCTCAGCCACACCCATACCCGCAGCCGTACTCGCACCAGCAGCCGCACCCACAGCTGGTGCATCCGGGTCGCGCGCGCTCCGCACCGGTCTGACAGCGGATGCGTCGGCCGACACGCTTATGGCACCTGCCGCCGCAGCGACCGCGGCCCCCGGGAGTCCGCTCTCAGCTGTTCCCACTCCGGCCGCACCCGCTCCTGCCGCCGCGTCGACGACGTCGCAGAACATGCCGTTTGCCGGTCAGCTCGCCCGACCTATCTTCACTCTCGCGGCGGCCGGACCCGGCTCGCACACGATGACCATCAGCGTCACGCCCGACACGCTTGGCCCGGTGACGGTACAAGCACATGTGAGCCCGGAGGGAATCCGGGTCGAACTCTTCGCGCCGACCGACCTCGGTCGCGATGCGATCCGCGCAATTCTGCCCGATCTGCGGAAGGACCTCGCCGGAGCGGGAGTCGGGGCGAACCTCGACCTGTCGTCACACAACCAGCCGAGCGATGCCGGCGATCGACGCGGAGACAGGGGATCCCGAGCAGAGCACGTCTACGTCGTTCCGGTCGGAATCGTCGAGGATGCCGAAGTCACCGCACCGACCAGTTTTCTCTCCCCTTCATCCATCGACGTACTGGCATAGGAAGACGCACTCATGGCAATCGACGGAATCACCGGCACGGTCTCCACCCCCGCCACCGACCCCGCATCCGGTATCTACAGCGGATCCACCACCCGCGTGCCCAAGCAGACCATGGACTCGGAGGTGTTCATGAAGCTGCTCGTCACCCAATTGCGTACTCAGGATCCGAGCGCGCCGATGGACACCAACCAGATGATCTCCCAGACCACCCAGCTGTCGATGATGGAGAAGATGACCGAGCTCAGCACCACGAGCACGGAGGACTTCTCGTTGCAGATGCGCATTGCGGCCGCCGCGATCGTCGGCAAACAGGTCAGCTATTCGGATGCCGCGGGCGTGAGCCACACCGGCACCGCATCGAGTGTCTCCTTCACGGGGAAAGTTCCCCAGGTGAAGATCGGTGGCGTCGACGTCCCGCTCGACACCATCTCCGGCATTACCAGCACCTCCGCTTAGCCGCGCCATCCAGAGTCACCACATCCAACCGAAAGGCAGCACCTCATGCTTCGTTCACTGTATTCCGGCATCTCCGGACTCCGCTCGCACCAGACCATGCTCGATGTCACGGGCAACAACATCGCCAATGTGAACACCACGGCCTTCAAGGCCTCGGCCACCCAGTTTCAGGACACCCTCTCGCAGCTCACAGTCGGGGCGGGCGGGCCACAAGCGCAAAGCGGCGACACAAACCCGGCCCAGGTCGGCCTTGGTGTGCGCGTGGCGGGTATCTCCACCAACTTCTCTCAGGGTTCCGCCCAATCCACTGGTCGCGCGACCGACATGATGATCTCGGGGGACGGATTCTTCGTTACCAAGACGGGCAACCAAAACCTCTATACCCGCGCTGGCTCGTTCGACTTCGACGGAGCCGGACGGCTAGTCACTCCGGACGGCTCGATCGTGCAGGGATACACCGCCGTTAACGGGGTTGTCTCTGACGGTGGCGGGGTAAGTGATGTCACTCTTCCCTTGGGTATTGTGGCACCGGCGGTCACGACCACTTCGGCCAAGGCCGCCGGTAATTTACCGTCTGATATCGCAACCGGCACGACCCTGGTGCGCGACGTTCAGGTTTACGACGGCACGGGCACCGCTCGCACCATCTCGCTCAGCTACACGAAGACTTCGCCTGGCTGGGATGTCGCGGGCACCGACCCCAACGGATCGACCGGCGCCACTTCACTGACCTTCAGCTCCGGGGCGCAGACCTCCGCAGGCACGATGACGATCGGCGGTATCACCGTGGACATGTCGAAGCTCACCGGATTCGCCAACCTCACCACTGTCGCGGTCTCCGACCAGAACGGTCGGGCCGCCGGTACCCTCAGGTCCTATACGCTCTCGAAGGACGGCACCCTCGTCGGATCGTTCAGCAATGGCGCATCCCAGGCGATCGCACGCATCGTTCTTGCGACCTTCACGAATCCGGGAGGTCTCGAAAAAGCCGGTGCGTCAAGCTATAGCGCCACGCTCACTTCCGGCACGGCCACCCTTGGCGCTCCCGGATCAGGCAGCCTCGGTTCGCTTCAGGCCGGTGCGCTCGAGATGTCTAACGTCGACCTCTCCCAGGAGTTCACGAACCTGATCGTCGCTCAGCGAGGATTTCAGGCCAATGCCCGCATCATCACCACCTCCGACGAGGTGTTGCAGGAGCTCACTAACCTCAAGCGTTAGTCGGTTCACCACAGAACGCCCCCGGCCCGGTTGGTCGGGGGCGTTCTGGGTTCCCCCATGAGCTCAACAGCAAAGAACGGATTCACCAGCAGAAACTCTGCATTCTGTGCGCCCATTCCACGAAAAACTGCTGTCGAGCGCGCATCCGCTTACCGGATCGCCGCAGCAGCCGATAGTGGCAAGTACCGGACCAGGATGGACCGCTTTCACCACCAGCAGGGATGCGCCCATGATCGTTGTTACGCGGCTCAACGACAGCCACTTTGCGATAAACCCTGATCTCATCGAGCGCATCACCGCCAATCCCGACACCACGCTGATCATGGTGGACGGCGCCAAGTACATCGTCACCGAGTCAATGTGCGAGGTGATCGACCGTATCTCGCGGTACCGAGCCTCGGTGATCGCCCTCACGCACGAACTCTCGACCAGCGGGCACCAGCAGCGGGCGCTAGAACTCGTCGAGAACACCAACGACGCGGAGGACGCCAACAGCTCCGTACCGCTGCGCCCGAGGAAGATCTGATGGACCTCGCCACGATCATCGGTATCCTGACGGCGTTCGGCGCCCTCTTCGCAATGCTCACCCTGGAAGGCTCCAATGTGAGCGCCATCCTGTTGCCGGCTCCGATGGTGCTGGTGTTCGGGGCGACGATCGCCGTGGGTATCGCGGGGGGGACCATCAAGGACCTCCTCCTCGCGGTAAAGGCGCTCCCCCGGGCGTTCGTTGGCAAGACCCAAAAGCCGCAGGTCGTTATCGACCGACTGGTCGGGATCGCCGAGAAGGCGCGTAAGGAAGGCCTGCTCTCGCTCGAGCAGGAGGCCGAGACCGTGGACGACCCTTTCCTGCGCGGTGCCCTGCAGAGCATCGCCGACGGAGCAGATGGCGAAGACCTGCGCACGTCTCTCGAAGACGAGATCGATACCAAGACGCGCTCGGACCGCACCGCATCCAAGTTCTTCCTCAGCCTCGGCGGCTACGCGCCGACCGTCGGCATTATCGGCACCGTGGTATCACTCACCCACGTGCTCGAGAACCTGTCGACGCCGGGCAAGCTTGGACCACTCATCGCGGCAGCATTCGTCGCTACCCTCTGGGGGTTGCTGTCGGCCAACTTTCTCTGGCTACCGATCGGCACCCGTCTTCGCCGGCTTGCCGATCTCGAGGGAGAGCGGATGACCCTGATCATGGAGGGCGTGCTCGCCGTTCAGGAGGGGAGTCAGCCTCGACTCCTGGCAGAACGCCTTCGCGCCATGGTGCCCTCCGAGCAACTGGGCAAGGCCGCGAGTGAGAATTCCAGCGAGAAGTCGAAAGCGGCCTAGCCGACTCATGAGCAGAGGTCGCAAGAAGCATGCCGAGGAAAACGAGGAGCACGGTCCGGATGAGCGCTGGATGGCCTCGTACATGGACATGGTCACGGTGCTGATGTGCATGTTCATCGTGCTGTTTGCCATGTCCACGGTCGATGCGAAGAAGTTCGACCTGCTGCGCAATTCACTGGCTACCGGGTTCGGCCAGACCGATATCGGCAAAATCGATACCGCCAAGGGCACGGTTCTCGACCCCACGAAGGCGAGCACTCGTAGCGAGAGCTTCGGAGCCGGGCCGCAGACGGAGAAGGCGGCGGCCGCCGCAAAAATCGCGGAAGCCGCCGCGGTCGCGGAGGTCGACGCGATAAAAAACCTGCGGGCAAAGGTGAGTTCGAGTCTCGCGGTCCACGGACTCCAGGGCGCGGTTCAGTTCACCATCGACCAGCGCGGGCTCACCATCCGACTTGTCGACCAGCAGGCATTCTTCGCCCCCAACAGCACCGTGCTGGCCGGCGCCGCTCCCCAGGTACTCGATATCATCGCGCCGATTCTCTCCGCCACCGGCGAGGACATCGCCGTCGAGGGCCATGCCGACAGCCGTGCGACCCTTCCACCGTTCCCCACCAACTGGGAGCTCTCCTCCGGACGCGCGGTCTCCGTGCTGCGGCGCATGGTGGAAAACGGCGGAGTTGCCGCGGCGAAGATCGGTGCCGTGGGCTATGGATCGTCGCGCCCGCTCGCGCTCGGAACCACGGTGGCGGATTACGCGCAGAATCGGCGCGTCGACATCATCGCCCTGTCCAATGCCCCCGAGTCCGTTCGTGCTCTCATCCCGGATGTGGTGTCCGGAAAGATACCGGGCAGCCCCGCAGCGGACGCCCCTGTGCTCTCCGCGACACCGACGGTGGGAACGTGGACGCCGCTCGTCACCAATTTCGTGCCTCTGATCCTCTTACCGGGGGTCGCCCCTGGCCGATAGTGCCCTGTGTGACGGTCCAGGAACATATTTCTATCGGGGTGCCCGCAAGATCGGGCCCGGCGGTGGAGGCCTATGACTTCCGCCGCCCCACGACTCTGGCCCGGGAGCACTCCCGAGTTCTCGAACTGGCACTTGAAACCTTCGCGCGCCAGTGGGGCACCCAGCTCACCGCAAAGGTGCGGGTGGTCTCGCGGGTCACCTGCGAACAGATCATCATGGAGAGCTACGACGAGTACGCCTCCACGCTTCCTGCCACGACCGCGATGATCCTGTGCAGGCTTCAGGGGATGGCTGCCCGCGCGGTGATCCAGTTTCCCGCAGCGGCCGCCCTCACCTGGGTGTCGTACATGCTCGGTAGCAATACCGCCCAGGTTGTCGAGGAGCGCAAGTTCACCCCGGTGGAGCAGGCCCTCGTGCGCCGCCTCTTCGATGACGCTCTCGAAGACCTCCGCTACTCCTTCGGATCGCTGCTCGAGTCGGCGATCTCCATCGACACAATCCAGTACAACTCGCAGTTTGCCCAGGCCGCCGCGACGGCCGACCTGATGATCGTGGCAACTTTCGCCATCCGTGTCGGCGACAGCTCGACCACCGCGACCCTCGCTATCCCCGCGACTGCCCTTCTGGCTCAGCTCGGGCAGCCCGCCGTCGAAGCGGCCAGCGGCAACACCCGTGACCAGGTCGCAGCGCAGCTCGGCTGGGTACCGGTGGAGGTGGCGCTGAGCCTTACCCCGGCGTTCGTCAAGCCGAGCCGCGTGCTGAGTCTCGCGGTCGGTGACCTGCTCATCCTTCCGCATCCTCAGCACCGCCCACTCAATCTCACCGTTGACGGTGAGACCCTCGCGCGCGCCGCCGTGGGGGCCAATGGCGCTCGACTCGCCTGCGTCGTCGTCGACGCGACCGACGGTTCTACCGAAAGGCCCAACCCGTGAGAAAGTCCATCGTCATCGATCCCCGCGTCGCCGCAGCGGAGGCACTCGCGCGGCTGTTGCCGAGCACGTCGATCCTCGAAGCGATCGCGATCGACGGTGTGCCGACCGGCCCGATCGACACCGCTGTCGTGGCCTCCTTCGTGGGGGAGTCATCGGCGGACCTCGCCATCGTCTTCCTCGATCCGATCGAGACGGCGGATGCCACAGGCGCGGACTCCCAGTTGGTCTCGATTGTCGACGTGCTGCGCCCGGCCCTCGACGCCGCCGCCGGCGCGCTCGGCTCCGGTGTGCTTGGTGATGCCCGGGTGGATGACGCCACGGCGCTGTTCTCCGACCCGTCTACCGAGATCTTCGCCCTTTCCGCCGGCGGAAACGCGGCGGGATGGTTCGCCATCCGCACGCGTGAGAGCCTCGCCGGCGCAGCCCCGATCTCCCAGGAGTCACTCATGAATAACCTCAGCCGGATCAACAATGTCGAGATGGCTCTTACGGTGGAGATCGGGCGTACCCGCATGTCGGTGCGAGATGTGCTCGGTCTCGAACCCGGCGCCGTGATCGAGCTCGACCGCTCGGCTGGTGCCCCGGCCGACATACTGCTCAACGGTCGATTGATCGCCCACGGGGAGATCGTGGTGGTCGACCAGGACTATGCCGTGCGCATCACGCAGATCCTCGACGTAGCCGAGAGTCTCAGCTGACAATGGACACCCTCTTTGTCGCGTTGCGCGTACTGCTCTCCCTCGCCGCCGTGGTGGGGCTGCTGTGGTTTCTGCAGCGACGCATTACGAAGGGCACCCGATCGACGCGTGCGACAAAGCTCGTGAATGTCGTGACCCGCCAGCCTCTGGCGCAAAAAGCATCCGTCGTCGTGATCGACGTGGAGGGGAAGCGATTCCTGCTCGGCGTCACTGAGAACTCGGTGACCGTGCTCGACAGCACCGAGTTAGCCGTGATGGACACCGCTGCGACCTTCGAATCCGCGCTGGCCGAAGCCGAGTCAGCCCCGAGCGCCCGCAAGTCGGCCGCAACACCCATCCCCTTCCCGCAGCAGTTCGACCCACGCACCGGTCTGCCGCGTCGAGTCGGCGCGCTCGACGGCTCGATCCTGTCTCCCTCCACCTGGAAGCGCGCGGCCGTAGCCCTGCGATCCTCACGGTGAGCGGGCAGGCCACGATTGGCGTGCGCGAACCTTTCAGCGCCCGCTTCTTCAACGGCCCGGCCGCCCGCATCGTGGTCATAGCGCTGCTCGTACTCGTGGTCGCCGCGGCGCTGATCCTCCTGACCAGCACCGCGAGCAACGCCTCCGTTCCGACCACGCAGGTTCCGACCGCGGTTGCCCCGACTCCGCCGGTCGCCCCCGGTGGACCCGGGGGCCTTTCGGTGAACATCAATGGACCGGACGGCGCTCCGTCCTCCGCCATCGTCACTCTCGTCGGCATCACGCTGTTGTCGGTTGCCCCGGCGCTGCTGCTGATGATGACCTCGTTCACCAAGATCTTCGTGGTGCTTGCCATGGCCCGCAACGCACTCGCGCTGCCGTCGATCCCGCCGAACCAGGTGCTCGCCGGCCTCGCCCTCTTCCTCAGCCTGTTCATCATGGCGCCGGTGATTACCGACATCAACACCCACGCCCTGCAGCCGTACCTGAACGGTCACATCGACTTCACCCAGGCCATCGACCTCGCCACCAAACCGCTGCGCAGCTTCATGCTCGCCCACACCCGTCAGGAGGACCTCGCCCTCATGACGCGGGCGGCGGGCCTGGCCAACCCCAAGGATCCCTCCTCGGTCACCCTGTCGACCCTCATCCCGGCCTTCATGATCTCCGAGCTGCGTGCCGCATTCATCATCGGATTCGTCATCTTCGTGCCGTTCCTCGTGATCGACCTCGTCGTCTCGGCTGCGCTGATGTCGATGGGCATGATGATGCTGCCGCCGGTAATGATCTCGCTGCCGTTCAAGATCCTGCTCTTCGTGCTTGTCGATGGCTGGGGGCTCATCATCACGACGCTCATCAGCAGTTACCGGGGTGGTTGATGAACCAGAACGCCGTCATGGATATCGCGTTGCAGGGCCTCCTCGTCGCAGCGAAGCTCTCTGCGCCCATCCTGGTCACCGCCCTCGTCGTCGGTTTCGCCATCTCGCTCCTGCAGTCGATCACGCAGATCCAAGAGGTCACGCTCTCGTTCGTCCCCAAGGCGATCGCCGTCTCGATTGCACTCATCGTGTCGGGCCAGTGGATGATCTCCGAGCTCGTGGCCTTCACCCACGGGCTGTTCGAGAAGATCCCCTCTCTTCTGAGCGGGGGTTGACGTGGCCTTCACGCTCAACTTCTCGTGGATCGAGGCGGTGATGCTCGCCTCCGTGCGCATGACGACCTTCCTGGTGATCGCTCCGCCGTTCTCCACCAACGCCTTCCCGTTGCGGATCAAGGCAATGCTCGGCATCGGACTCGCGCTCGCCGTCTCGCCGAGGGTGACGAGCGGGTATATCTCGCCCGACACCGCGGGATTCGTGGTGGGACTGCTGGTGGAACTCGTGACCGGGGCCCTGCTCGGCTTCCTGGTCATGATCGTCTTCTCGGCGATCCAGTCGGCGGGCAACCTCGTCGATCTCTTCGGCGGATTCCAGCTGGCCCAGGGCTTCGATCCGCAGATGATGATCAATGGCGCGCAGTTCGCCCGCCTCTACCAGATGACCGCGCTGGCCCTGCTCTTCGCCTCCGGGGGCTACCAGTTGATCGTCGGCGGACTCGCGCGCAGCTTCGACGCGCTTCCCGTGGCCGGCACCCTGGACCTCGCCGCCCCCATCCACGCCATCACCCTCGCCGTCGGGCAGATGCTGCTGTCGGCCGTTCAGATCGCCGGCCCGCTGATCGTCGTGCTCTTTCTGGCGGATGCCGGCCTCGGCCTACTCACTCGGGTCGCCCCGGCCCTCAACGCCTTCGCCCTCGGCTTCCCGCTCAAGATCTTCATCACGCTCTCGCTCGGCGTCTTCGTCTTCGCCGCCCTTCCCCAGATCGTCGCAGCGATCACCGGCCAGGCCGTCTCGATCTTCACGGGGGTGAAATAGGTATGCCAGAAACAGACTCCGGCGAGAAGACAGAACTCGCCACCGAGAAGCGCATGAAAGAGGTGCGCGCCAAGGGGCAGCTCTCCAAGTCGCAGGACCTCACCGCCTGGGTCGCCGTCGGTGTGGCCGCCGTGATGATCCCGGCGACCGTGTCCGCGGGAGCCGCTGCGACATCCGTTCCGCTCTACCAGCTGCAGGAGGTGATGGACCACCCGGATCCGGCCCACGCCCTGCATGCCATGTTCGACGGACTCGGCTCGGTGGGTGGCATCATCCTGCCGCTGCTTTCGGTGGTGACGATCGCGGTACTCGCGACCGCGGCCGCTCAGGGAGGCATCCACTTCAAGAAATTCACCGGCAAGTTCGACCAGTTCAACCCGGTGGAGGGTCTCAAGCGCACCTTCGGAATGCAGGCGGGCTGGCAGGGTGTGAAGGCGCTCTCCAAGACGATCGTGGTCGGACTCGTCCTGCTCGCGGTGATCCAGGGACTCATGCCTGTGCTGATGAGCGGTGGAGGGTTGCCCGCCTCCGCGCTCATCCAGGCGGCGAGCGACGGCACCGCCTCACTCGTGCGCTCTGCGGTGATCGCCGGACTCATCCTCGCTGTCGCCGACGTCTTCGTGATCATGCGCCGCAACCGTAAGCGCACCCGTATGACCAAGAAAGAAGTGAAGGACGAGAACAAGTCGTCTGAGGGGGACCCCATGATCAAGGGGCAGCGGCGCTCTCGCCAACTCGCGATGAGCCGCAACCGCATGATGGCGGCCATTGTGGATGCCGACGTGGTGCTGGTCAACCCCACCCACTTCGCCATCGCCCTCAGGTACGAGCCGGGCAAGTCGGCTCCCCGCGTGATCGCCAAGGGTGCCGGGGAGATCGCGCTGCGCATCCGTGAGCAGGCCGAGACCGACCGGGTGCCGATCGTCAAAGACATCCCGCTCACCCGCGCCCTGCATTCGGCCTGCGATCTCGGGGACGAGATTCCTGTCGACCTCTACAACGCGGTCGCCCGCGTGCTCGCGTTCGTGCTCGCCCTGCGCAAGCGCGGGTCGTCGAAGGGCGTGCATGAGATGAACCAACTAGTTGCCGCTGGAGGGCACTGAGAATGAACAAGAACCTCGCGAAGCTCGCGGTACCGCTCGGAGTCGTCGGCATCATCCTGCTGCTCGTCGTGCCGATCCCGTCCTTCGTGCTCGACCTGCTGATCATCGTCAACATCATGCTCGCGCTCATCACTCTCCTCACCACGATGTTCGTCAAGAAGCCGCTCGACTTCTCCGTGTTCCCGTCGCTTCTCCTGGTGGCGACGCTCTTCCGCCTCGGCCTCAATGTGGCCTCGACCCGGCTCGTGCTCGGCAACGGTTACGCCGGCGAGGTGATCGGCGCGTTCGGTCACGTTGCGGTCGGCGGCTCGATCATCATCGGCGCGGTGATCTTCCTCATCCTTGTTGTCATCCAGTTCGTGGTGGTCACCAAGGGTGCCGAGCGGGTTGCCGAGGTCGGCGCCCGCTTCACTCTCGACGCTATGCCCGGCAAGCAGATGGCCATCGACGCCGACCTCAACGCTGGCCTCATCACCGACGTGCAGGCCCGCGAGCGCCGGGCCGAGGTCTCCGCAGAGGCGGACTTCTACGGCGCGATGGATGGGGCCTCCAAGTTCGTCAAGGGCGATGCGATCGCCGGGATCATCATCATTATCATCAACGTCGTCGGCGGAATCGCGATCGGCGTGATCCAGAGTGGCCTCTCCATCGGCGACGCGGTGAGCAAGTACACGCTGCTCACTATCGGAGACGGTCTCGTCACGCAGATCCCGGCGCTCTTGATGGCCGTCTCCACCGGCATGATCGTCACGCGGTCGAACGCAGAATCCGATATGGGCTCCACCGCGGGGGCGCAGCTCAGTCAGTCCCGGTACGCGCTCGTGATCGCGGGCGTCGCGGCGATCCTTATGGCATTCATCCCCGGAATGCCGATCATCCTCTTCATCATCGTCGGGGTGTCCCTCATTCTCATCGCCCAGCGCATCAAGGCGCGCGAGGCCGAGAAGAAGCTCGAGATCGAGACGGCGGCGGTCGCCGATCCGGCCGCCACAAGCTCCACCGAGAACCTCATCGAGCAGATGCGCGTGCACGCGCTCGAGATCCTGCTCGCCCCCGACCTGGTGGACCTGGTTTCGGATGCCTCGGACGACCTGCTGGCCCGTGTGCGGTCACTCCGCCGCAAGATCGCCATGGATATGGGACTCGTCGTGCCCCCGGTGCGCACCAGGGACAGCATCGAACTCCCGCCCTCGACCTACGTCATCCGCATCGCCGGCGTCGAGGCGGGTCGGGGCATCGCTCCGGCCGGCAAGGTGCTCGCGCTCGGCGATGCCCTCGATCCGCTGCCCGGTGCAGTGACTCTCGAGCCCGTTTTCGGACTCGCGGGCAAATGGGTACCGAGTGAGATGCGTCACAGTGCCGAGATGACCGGCGCG
>JBKJLH010000054.1:0-23093 GCA_046597035.1 Lacisediminihabitans sp. | reverse complement strand
CATCTTCGATCACGTCTACTCGGAGCGGCATCCGCTCATGGACGCCCAGAAGCAGTGGCTCGCCGACTATGAGGCCAGCCTGGGGGGCACCGCCTGATGACCGACGAACTCCCTCTCGCCAAAGCGCTCAACGCGGGGCTGCGCAAGGCCCTCGCCAACGACCCGAAGGTGCTGCTGATGGGCGAGGACATCGGTCCTCTCGGCGGAGTCTTCCGGGTCACCGAAGGGCTGCAGGCCGAGTTCGGCGAACGCCGCGTGTTCGACACCCCGCTGGCCGAGTCGGGCATCATCGGAACCGCGATCGGGCTGGCGATGCGCGGCTATCGCCCGGTCTGCGAGATCCAGTTTGACGGATTCATCTTTCCCGGTTTCGACCAGATCACCTCCCAGCTCGCCAAGATGACCAGTCGCCACGAGGGCCGCATCACCATGCCCGTGGTTATCCGCGTGCCGTACGGCGGTCACATCGGTGCGGTGGAGCATCACCAGGAGAGCCCGGAGGCATACTTCGCCCACACTCCCGGCCTGCGCGTTGTGAGCCCGAGCACTCCGAATGACGCGTATTGGATGATCCAGGAGGCGATCGACTCCAACGACCCGGTGATGTTCTTCGAGCCGAAGAGCCGGTACTGGAACAAGGGCCCGGTGGACTTCACGGCCAGCCCCTCGCCACTGCACTCGAGCCGGGTCGTGCGCACCGGAACCGAGGTGACGCTCGTCGGCCACGGGGCGATGGTCAACGTGCTCATGCAGGCCGCCGAGCTCGCACAGCAGGAGGGAACGAGCGTGGAGGTCATCGACCTGCGCTCCCTTTCGCCGATCGACTATGCGCCGATTCTCACCTCGGTGCAGAAGACCGGGCGACTGGTCGTGGCATCCGAGGCGCCGGGCTCCGTGAATATTTCCGCCGAGATCGCCGCGACCATCACCGAGAGGGCGTTCTATTCGCTCGAAGCACCCGTGCTGCGGGTGTCGAGCTTCGATACGCCATTTCCGCCTGCAAAACTCGAGACCGTCTACCTTCCAGATGCCGACCGCATCCTCGAGGCCGTCGACCGCGCACTGGCCTACTAGCTAAAGGACCGCCGTGACCAGCTCAGAATTCACTCTTCCGGATGTCGGAGAAGGCCTCACCGAGGCCGAGATCGTGGCCTGGAAGGTCAAGCCCGGTGACGAGATCATCGTGAACCAGGTGCTCGTCGAGATCGAGACCGCGAAGTCGCTTGTCGAGCTGCCATCGCCCTTCGCTGGCACGGTCACCGCGATCCTGGTGGCCGAAGGCACCACGGTGGATGTCGGAACGCCGATCATCTCAGTCTCGTCGGGCTCGTCTTCGGGAGCGGACGATGCGGTGCCGGCGCCCGAGGGTACCGACACCGTCGCCGAGACTGCAGGCAGCATCTCCCCCGAATCGAGCGACGCCGGTGGAGCAGTACTTGTCGGCTACGGAATCAAGGGCCACGTGGCCTCGCGCCGCACGCGCCCGGCGGCGGGAAGCGCTGCGACCGGGGCCGGCTCCACGAGCACGGCGTCCGGTATCGCGGCCTCCGTCCGGGAAACGGCTCCCCGACTGAGCTCGGTGCCCGCGGCATCCGCTTCCGCCATTATCGCCAAGCCTCCGATCCGGAAGCTCGCCAAGGACCTGGCGGTGAACCTCACCGAGGTGACCGCCACCGGCCTCGCCGGTGAGATCACGCGCGAGGATGTGGTGCGCCAGGCTTCGCAGGGCACGCTGTTCCGCAACATCGAGACGCCGGCCTGGGGAAGCGACCGCGAGGAGCGCATCCCGGTGAAAGGGGTGCGCAAGGCGATCGCCACAGCGATGGTGTCGAGCGCCTTCAGTGCGCCGCACGTGAGCTTGTTCGTCGACGTCGACGCCACCCGCACCATGGAGTTCGTCAAACGGCTCAAGGCCTCCACCGACTTCGCCGGGGTGAAGGTGTCGCCACTGCTGATCATGGCCAAGGCGATGATCTGGGCGGTTCGGCGCAACCCGACGGTGAACGCGCAGTGGACAGACAGCGAGATCATCGTCAAGCACTATGTGAACTTCGGCATCGCTGCTGCCACCCCTCGCGGACTCATCGTGCCGAACATCAAAGAGGCGCAGGAGCTCTCGTTGCGCGAGCTCGCCTCGGCGATCGAGCAGCTCACCATCACCGCCCGAGACGGGAAGACGAGCCCTGCCGACCAGGCCGGCGGCACCATCACTGTCACGAACATCGGCGTATTCGGCATGGATACCGGCACCCCCATCCTCAACCCCGGCGAGGTCGCGATCCTCGCCATGGGCACGATCAAGCAGAAGCCGTGGGTGGTGGATGGTGAGGTGCGACCGCGCTTCGTCACGACCCTTGGCGCGAGTTTCGACCACCGCATCGTGGACGGGGATGTCGCGAGCCGTTTCCTCGCCGATGTCGCGAGTGTCATCGAAGAGCCGGCCCTGCTGCTCGACTGATTCTGTCGGCGTCCGTGCGACGCACGGCTGACCGTGCGCCCGAAAGTTGGTTCTACGGAAGCGCGATCTACCGCAGGGCACACGATCGGCAGCGCATCTGCGTCCGCCCCGCGCTTCGGGTGTACTGTTGATAACGAATCTCATTACAGTTATCACTACGACCGGGAAAGTCACTCATATGCGATCAAAAACCGCGCCAGTCATCACCGCTGCGACCCTGGCCGCAACGCTTCTTCTCTCGGGGTGCGCGGCCGCGACTCCCTCCGAGGCTGGTTCCTCCGCGAACGCCACCGACGGCGTCATCCGCGTTGTGGCATCCACCAACGTCTACGGTGACATCGCCACGCAGGTCGGTGGCACTCTCGTGACGGTCGACTCGATAATCTCGGATCCCTCGCAGGATCCGCACTCCTACCAGGCCAATGCTCAGGTGCAGCTCGCGCTGTCGAAGGCCGACATCGTGATCCAGAATGGTGGAGGCTACGACGACTTCGTCGGCACCCTCCTCAAGGGCGCAAAAAACCCTCGGGTCACAGTGCTGAACGCGGCCACAATCTCCGGCTACGACCAGAAGCCCGCGACCGGCGAGTTCAACGAGCATCTCTGGTACGACTTTCCCACCATGGAAAAGGTCGTGAAGAGCATCGTCGCGAATTTCACAAAGCTTGATGCCGCGGGAGGGGCGACCTTCACCGCGAACGCCGCGAGGTTCACTGCTGCGCTTGCCACGCTGGAGGGCGCGGAGGCCACGATCAAGACCACTTCCGCCGGTGCGGGCGTCGCGATTACCGAACCGGTCCCGCTTTATCTGCTGGATGCCGTCGGCCTCGTGAACAAGACTCCGGCGAAGTTCAGCACGGCGATCGAAACAGGCACGGACGTCTCCCCCGTCGTGCTCAGAGACACGCTCGCTCTCTTCAGCGACCATGCCGTGAAGTTCCTCGCTTACAACGAACAGACCAGCGGGCCACAGACCGAGCAGGTACTTTCTGCTGCGAAGAAGGCGGGGGTGCCCGTAGTGCCAGTGCGGGAGACGCTTCCAGCCGGGAAGGACTACATTGCTTGGATGACCTCCACCCTCGCCGCGGTCACCGCAGCGCTGAAATAGGACCGCTCGAATGACGGCACCCGTACTCCGCCTCAGCCAGGCGACGCTTTCTTTCGGGGATCGCGAACTGTGGCGTAACCTCACCCTCGACATCACACCGGGGGAATTCCTCGCGGTGCTCGGTCCCAACGGAACGGGCAAGACGAGCCTGCTGAAGACCATCCTCGGACAGCAGAAACTCACGTCCGGCTCGATCGAATTCCTGGGCCGACCGGTAAGCCGCGGAAGCCGCAAGATCGGCTACATCCCGCAGCAGAAGCTGCTGGAGCAAGGCACTCCCCTTCGGGCTCGGGATCTCGTCACCTTCGGGGTCAACGGGCACCGGTGGGGACTGCCGATCAGCTCTACGGCGGAACGGGCGAAAGTGGACGGCATCCTCGAGTCAGTCGGGGCGTCCGACTATGCGAACGTGCCAGTGTCGACGCTGTCCGGGGGCGAACAGCAGCGGGTGCGTGTCGGGCAGTCCATCGCGGGGGATCCTCGCCTGCTCCTCTGCGACGAACCGTTGATCTCACTCGACCTTCATCACCAGCGCCAGGTGAGTGAGCTGATCGATGAGCAACGGAAGGCGCTCAATACCGCGGTCGTCTTCGTCACCCACGACGTCAACCCGATCCTCGGAATGGTCGACCGCGTGCTGTATCTCGCCGGAGGGCGCTTTCGTGTCGGCACGCCCGACGAGGTACTCCGAAGCGAAGTGCTGTCCTACATGTACGACACCCCGGTCGAAGTCATCCGGAGCCGCGGTCGCATCGTTGTGCTTGGGGCTCCCGAGGGCTATGGCGTTCACGATCATCTCGGACACCACATCGGTTCGCACAGTTGAACGGCGATTTCTGGCATCAGATCTTCGGATTCGCCAACTACGGCGAACTCCTCGTGCTCGTCAAGAACTCGATCATCGCCGGGGCGCTCCTCGGTGTGGTCGGCGGCCTGATCGGTCCGTTCGTGATGACTCGGGATCTCGCGTTCGCCGTGCATGGAATCAGCGAGCTGAGTTTCGCCGGGGCATCCGCAGCGTTGCTGTTCGGCGTCAACGTCGTGGCGGGGTCGATCGGTGGATCCCTTCTCGCGGCCCTGCTGATCGGAATACTCGGGTCGAAGGCTCGCGAACGGAACTCGATAATCGCTGTGCTGATGCCGTTCGGCCTCGGTCTCGGCATCCTGTTCCTCGCGCTCTATCGGGGGCGCAGCGCCAACAAGTTCGGGTTGCTCACCGGCCAGATCGTTTCGGTCGACAACCCGCAGCTGCTGATGCTGGTCATCATCTCCCTCCTTGTGATCGCCGGTCTCGTCGCCGTGTGGCGGCCCTTGAGCTTCGCGAGTGTCGATGCGGATGTCGCGAGAGCCAAGGGACTGCCGGTCGCCGCGATCTCGGTGATCTTCATGATTCTGCTCGGACTGGCCACGGCGGTGTCGATCCAGATCGTCGGGGCCCTTCTCGTGCTTTCCTTGCTCGTGACGCCGGCGGCGGCGGCCATGCGCGTGACGGCGTCACCTTTTCTCACCCCGCTGTTGAGCGTGATCTTCGCGGTGGTCTCGGTCGTCGGGGGAATCCTGCTGGCTCTCGGCGGCGGTTTGCCGATCAGCCCCTACGTCACGACGATCTCGTTTCTCATTTACGTGGTGTGTCGCATCATCGGCGCACGGCGGGCTAAGACGAGCAACAACGGGCGGCGCGTTTCTCGATCAGGCATGGGGGCTCCCGTGTCGACAAAGGTGGCGGCATGACTGCGCGGCGCAACACTTGGCAGCGCGAAGCCGTGCGCGAGGCGCTCGGACAGAGTGAGGCTTTCGTCAGCGCGCAGGGACTCCACTCCACACTTCGGGATGCCGGCTCCCCCATCGGGCTCGCAACCGTGTACCGGGCGCTCTCCGATCTCGCGGTCGAGGGGGAGGCTGATTCGCTGCAGTCCACCGAGGGCGAGAGTCTCTACCGTCGGTGCACCCCCGGACAGCATCACCATCACTTGATCTGCCGCAGTTGTGGACTGACCGTGGAGATCGAAGCGGATGCGGTCGAGGCCTGGGCGCACGGCGTCGCGACCGATAACGGATTCACCGATGCCAGTCATGTCGTCGACGTCTTCGGCCTGTGTGCTGCCTGTTCCACGAAACGCTGACCGGTTCGTCGCAGCCGCATCACCCGGCATTCCCTCCGCAGACACGACCAGAAGCAAAGCGGGCGTCTCCGACGTGGAGACCGAGTGCGCCACTACCGGAACGACCTGCTTCGGAGCCGCTCTCGCCTTGCGAAGTGCCCATGACATCCGTAGAGTTAGGTTTTGCTGCGCGCAATCTGTGCTGCGGCCTGTATACAAACCCTCCCCGATCGTCTGGAGGGTGGTGTGTGCCGACAAGAAATCTTGGGTAGGGGTACTTTGTCCCTACGGTAATCGGAGGAAAACCATGGCCGCAGTGTGCCAGGTGACTGGAGCCGTTCCCGGCTTCGGACACAACATTTCGCACTCGCACCGCCGGACGAAGCGTCGCTTCGACCCGAACGTGCAGAAGAAGACGTACTACGTTCCGTCGCTCAAGCGCAGCGTCACCTTGACGCTGAGCGCCAAGGGCATCAAGGTCATTGACGCTCGCGGCATCGAATCAGTGGTCAAGGACATCCTGGGCCGTGGGGTGAAGATCTAATGGCAAAGCAGCAGGACGTCCGACCGATCATTAAGCTCCGTTCCACCGCTGGCACCGGTTACACCTACGTGACCAAGAAGAACCGCCGCAACGATCCCGACCGCCTCGTGCTGAAGAAGTACGATCCGGTAGTCCGCAAGCACGTCGAATTCCGTGAGGAGCGCTAACAATGGCGAAGAAGAGCAAGATCGCTGCCAACGAGCAGCGCAAGATCATCGTCGCGCGCTACGCGACCAAGCGTCTCGAGCTGAAGAAGGCTCTCGTCGATCCCACATCCTCCGACGCCGAGCGTGAAGCCGCTCGACTCGGATTGCAAAAGCTTCCGCGCGACGCCTCTCCGGTGCGCGTTCGCGGTCGTGACGCCATCGATGGCCGCCCACGCGGTTTCCTCAGCCAGTTCGGGGTTTCTCGCGTGCGTTTCCGCGATATGGCGCACCGGGGCGAATTGCCCGGTATTACCAAGTCAAGCTGGTAAATTACAGGCGGCCCTGGGGTTTATCCCCCGTGACCACATCCTGATCCAATCAACTGAACTGCCAATCGACATCACTGCTCGCTTGAGCGGGAATGTTTGCTTATGAGCACAATGTCCGAGGAGGACTTCAATGGCTGACAAGTCACTAAACCGTACCGAGCTCGTCGCGGCAGTTGCCGCTGAGTCTGGCCAGAGCCAGGCTGCAGTGAACGGCGTCCTCGACGCCCTGTTCGGAACCCTCGCCACTTCGGTCGGCGAAGGCACCAAGGTCACGATCCCGGGCTGGCTCGCGGTCGAGCGCACCCACCGCGCCGCTCGTGCCGGTCGCAACCCGTCCACGGGCGAGGCCATCCAGATCAAGGCGGGATACGGCGTCAAGGTCAGCGCTGGAAGCAAGCTCAAGGCTGCAGCAAAATAGTCTCTTCTTCTCGTCCCGATGGGGATGCCACCCTGGCGGTCGGCGTCCCCTTCGGTCGTTAAGGTGACTATCCGGAAGGGCCGTTCGGGCGGGGCAGAGGCCCAGTTTGCTGACCTAGGCTAAAAGGCGTGCAACGGATCGTGAGAATCGCCGGTCCAGCGCTGCTCCTGGTCGTTGCCTTCGCATCCCTACTCGCCGCGCTGGCCTTCGGTCATGCCGCCGATGCGCCCCGGCTGATCGACCCTGGCGCCTTCGTGCGCTACGGGCTCCCGATCACCACAATGCTCTTCAATCTCGGAGTGGCCGTCACGCTCGGGTCGCTCGTTCTGCTCTGTTTCGCCATGAGTGAGCGCCAGCCCGAGTTCACCCGCACCCTCGATGTCGCCGCTGGCGCGGCCGGGTTCTGGACTGTCGCCTCCGCCACGACCGGCTTTCTCACATTCATGGGTTTCTACACGAAGCCCATCACCTTGGACGCTCACTTCGGGGCGGTCCTCGGGGATTTCCTCAGCAATCAGCAGATCGGGCAGGCCTGGCTCGCGAGCACACTGGTCGCCGCGGTGGTCACGGTGCTGTGTTTCGCGGTGCGGAACCGCACCCTGCTGGTGTTCGTTGCCCTCCTCGCTGCCGTTGGGCTGGTTCCCCAGGCGTTGCAGGGACACTCCTCGGATGCCGCGGGGCACGACGCGGCGGTCACCTCCCTCGGCCTCCACGTGGTGTTTGCGGCGGTCTGGCTCGGTGGACTCCTGACCATCGTCTTTATCCGGAAGACCCTTGAGGGCGGGCGGATCGGACCGATCATCTCCCGCTACTCGACCCTCGCTCTCATCTGTTTCGTCGTGGTCGCGGTATCCGGTTATGTGAATGCCGCCCTGCGCGTTGGCACGATCTCCCAGTTGCTCACGCCCTATGGCATCCTGGTGCTGGTCAAGATCTTCGCCCTGCTCGCTCTCGGACTGTTCGGGCTCGGCGAGAGGCGGTTCCTGGTGGCGAAGATGCAGTCATCGGCGAACAGCAGCAATCGCTTCTTCTGGTGGCTCATTGCCGCCGAGCTCGGTTTCATGGGACTCGCCTCCGGCGTGGCAGCGGCCCTGGCGAAGACTGCCACTCCGGTGTCGCAGGACGCGACCCTCACCAGCCCGGCCTGGATCCTCACGCAGGCGCCGCTGCCGCCGGAGCTCACCTTGTCGCGTTACTTCACCGCGTGGAACTTCGATATTTTGTGGGTTCTGCTCATCGCGTTCCTCGCGTTCTTCTATATCTCCGGAGTGGTGCGGCTACACCGCCGTGGTGATAAGTGGCCGGTGCATCGGCTCGTGCTGTGGCTCGCTGGACTCGCCCTGCTGTTCTGGGTGACGAACGGCGGTATCAACGTCTATGAAAAGTACCTCTTCAGTGTGCACATGCTCGGGCACATGCTGCTCGGCATGATGATTCCGGTGCTTCTGGTGCCTGCGGCGCCCATCACTCTTGCCCTCCGTACGATCGCGAAACGATCGGACGGCAGCCGGGGGCCTCGCGAATGGATCATGCTGTTCGTGCATTCGCGCGTCTCGGCAGTACTCTCCAATCCCATCGTCGCGGCCGGGCTCTTCGTGGTCTCGCTGTGGGTGTTCTACTACACCCCGCTGTTCGGTTGGGCGACGACCGATCACATCGGCCATACCGTCATGATCGTGCACTTCCTCCTCACCGGCTACCTGTTCGTTCAAGCCCTGATTGGCGTCGATCCGCTGCCCTATCGTGCGACATACCCGATGCGGCTGCTCGTATTACTCGGCACGATGGCATTCCACGCCTTCTTCGGGCTCTCGCTCATCACCGGTACCGGCCTGCTGCTCGCCAGCTGGTACGGCGCGATGGGGAGGGCCTGGGGCGTGAGTGCGATCGCCGACCAGCAAACCGGTGGCGGGATCGCCTGGAGCGTCGGTGAGATCCCGACGCTCATCCTCGCGATAACGGTGGCGATCCTGTGGTCGAAGAGTGATGCGAAAGATGCCAAGCGACTCGACCGCAAGGCCGAACGAGACGGCGATGCCGATCTAGTGGAATACAACCGGATGCTGGCGGATCGGGCCGCACGACGCTAATTCCCGTCCTACTGCGCGACCGACTCAGTACTGCGCGGTGATGGTCGGACTGCCGTCGCCGCCGAAGGTAATGAGGTAGCGCACGGTGAACGGGACGTCTTCATCCAAGGTCGAGAGACTTCCGTCGAAGATCGACTTGACCTCCACCTTCAGATGGGCGATGGCTCCCGTGTCCGGTACCTGCCAGCTCCCCGCGGCGGTCCCGGGCACGATGGTCACGATCGGATAACTCACGATCGACCAGACCGGGGCGTCCTGCAGGCGGTCGGTGACCTGGGTCCCCATCGGACATCCGGTGGGCAGTAATACCTTCTGGGTTGTGCAGGCGGCGAGAAACTTGTCGAGCTCTTTCTGTACTTCGCGCACAAAGACCAGATTGGCCTGGATATCGACGGTTGCTTCTGTGACGCTGGCCGGCTCGTCGACGCGAGCCTCAACCCTGGCGGCCGCGAGATAGGTGGAGGAGTGGGTGAGAACAATACGGCTCGGGATGAGTACTCGGTAGGCGTGGGCGACGCCCGCGCTCACGCCCGGAAGGGCGACACCGTTCGCGACGACGCCCCGACCGTTGCTAACGGTGATGCTCAGCAGGCTCTGCGGCGAGTCGACGAAGCGCCAGGCGGAGAAGACTCCGAGGCGTGAGCCGGTGTGCTCCACGACGAAGGATGAGCTGCCTGTGCTGCCGCCGACCGTGTAACCATACAAGACGGTGTGACGTCCGCCGCCGTTATCCGTATCCTTCAGCAGATGGATGTTCGCGAGTGGGGCGAGCGCGGCCGGGTCGAGAAGCTCGTTGGATCCGGTCGAGCTCGTGGTGATCCCGGGCATTCGTCGCGCACCGTCCACATCGTGGCGGGCGACGGCCTCGAGGTAGGACGACACGAACCCCTTCGCACTGTAGAGCGTGAGATTGAGCACTGTCACAGTGCCGAGAAATGCCAGCAAGAGCGCCCCCACCAGCATGACCCAGCGGGCGAGGATTCGGGGCTGCATCTCCACATCCTAAGTGGCCCTTCCGGGTCGGGCTTCTCTACAGGCGGGCGCCGCGCGAGACCGCACGGGCAATGGCGGCGGTAGATTGGAGTGCTGTCCGGATACCGGGAAGGAAGAGTGTCGTGGCCGAATTCGCGCTTTCCGCCGAGCAGGCCGCCGTCTTCGAACTGATTGAGACTACCCGCGAGAATATCTTTGTCACCGGTCGCGCGGGCACGGGTAAGTCCACGCTCCTGAACCATCTGGCATGGAACACCTCCAAGCAGGTAGTGATCGCAGCGCCCACTGGGGTCGCGGCGCTCAACGTCGGCGGGCAGACTATTCACTCGCTCTTCCGACTGCCGATCGGGGTGATCGCCGATCACGTGATCGACCAGGTGCCCGAGTTGCGGAAGCTGCTCAACACCATCGACACCCTCGTGATCGATGAGGTCTCCATGGTCAACGCCGACCTGGTGGATGCCATCGACCGCAGCCTGCGCCAGGCGCGCCAGAAACCCTTCACCGCCTTCGGGGGCGTGCAGGTGGTGCTGTTCGGCGATCCGTACCAGCTTGCTCCGGTGCCGGGTGATGCCGACGAGCGCGCCTACTTCACCGACCAGTACCGATCGATGTGGTTCTTCGACGCCAAGGTCTGGCAGGAGACCGAGCTTCGTATCTTCGAGTTGACCACGATCCATCGCCAGCACGAGGCCGAATTCAAATTCATGCTGAACGCGGTGCGTCACGGAATGGTCACCGCCGAGATCGCGAGCCGCCTCAACGAGACCGGCGCCCGACCGGCCCCGACGGATGGAACGATCACCCTCGCCACTCGCAACGACACGGTCAACCGCATCAACGCCGCCGCCCTCGCCCGCCTCCCCGGAGCGGTGAAGACGGCCAGGGCCGACGTGAGCGGGGAGTTCGGCGGGCGCTCGTATCCGGCCGATGAGTCGCTGCAGCTCAAGGTGGGCGCGCGGGTGATGTTTTTACGCAACGATTCCGCGGGGGAGGGTGGGCAGCGGTGGGTCAATGGCACTGTCGGCACCGTCACGAAGATCTCGTCGACCGTGTTTGTGGAGGTCGACGGTGAGATACACGAGGTGCAGCCGGCCATCTGGGAGAAGTTCAAGTACACCTACTCCGCCTCGACGAAGACCCTGAAGAAAGACATCGTCGCCGAGTTCACCCAGTTCCCCCTGCGGCTGGCCTGGGCGGTCACTATCCACAAGTCCCAGGGAAAGACCTATGACCGCGCGATCGTGGACCTCGGATCGGGTACCTTCAGCGCGGGCCAGACCTATGTGGCGCTCAGCCGTCTCACCGAGCTCGAGGGGTTGTACCTCTCGCGGCCACTGCGGCCGAGCGATATCCGTGTCGACCCGGACGTGCAGCGGTTCATGAGTGGCGCCTCGGCCCTGCCGGGCATCGACGCGTAGGCGTTCGGCACATCACAAACGAGGGTCAGTCCGCACAAACCGGGCCAATTCGCACAAACTGGGCCAGCGTGCCCGCCCGTTTTGTCCGGAATGGCCCGGAAACCAGTACGCGGCAGCTGGATCCGTGGCCACCCGCGTATTCAACTTTCTGGCGGCCAGTCTTCGTTGCTTCGCCAGGAAAGTGCGAACTAGTGGTTCAGTCCCGGAACGTTCATTGTCATCATGCCGCTCATCGTGCCGCCGTGTTCCAGTGCGACGGATCCAGCCTGGGTTGCGGCGAGGGCGGGGGTGGTGAGGGCTCCGACGAGTATGCCGGCGAGAATTACGCTGGACAGGTACCTGATGGCGCCGGTCGGGGGAGACGGCCGCAGGGGTTGGTCGGTGTCGGACTGGCGACGCGCGATGACGCTCAGTACGGCCGCGACGAACAGTTCGAAGAGCCCCGCGATGCCCATGGGTATAAAACGTAGCGACGTCGTAATACCCGGTGAGGCCAGCAGGGTAGCCGTCACCGTGAGCAGGCTCCAGAGCAAAAGCGGGGCGATCGCGCCGGCCTGCGCGAGTCGAGGCAGTACCAGTCGATTCTTTATCAGGATGAGCACACCCCAGACGAGTTCAGCCAGGCCGACCACCGCCAGTGGAATACCGATCGCCAGGGGAGAGCTGATCACGAGTGCCAGGTGGATTATCCCGGCACCGAAGGCGGCGAACGACAACCAGGAACGCGTGATGGCGGTCATAAGGCTCTCCCCTCGAATCGATCGGATGCTGCTAGGCGGCCGCGTGAGCGCGAACGGATTTGTCGGCGCCGAGGCCCACAACGAGCAGTATCACCGCGCTTCCGAAGTGGAGCACGTTGTCTGCTGAATTGATGGCAAGGATGTTTGCGGCCGAGTTCAGGATGAATAGGCCCACAATTCCCAGCAGCAGGTAGGCCGCGCCGATGGTGGTGTTCACGGTCTTGGACGCGCGCAGATTAGATAGTCCGGCGATGAGCAGGGCGGCACCGATAAGCAGATGCGCCACGTTATGGAACACGTTGACCTCAAAGATACCGAGCAGCAGGCCACCCTTGACGTCGAAGAATCCGATGCCGGAGGTCACCGTGAAGCCCAGTAGGCCGACGAGAAGATAAACCCCGCCGAAGACAGTTGCGAGTAGGCGGTTGGGTGACTTGGACATGATATTTCTCCTTTGCAGCTCGACGGGCGTCTCGCTTGACTAGATATTCGTGGCCCTCGGTACAAGGGTTTGGTAGCTGCCGTGCAGCCTGCATCCAGCGTCGACTCAGCCTGTCCTCCCGGGATATTGGGGGTATCGGGCGCTTGATCGAAGAGAGCGCCGACCTCGCGGTTGATCCGACCAGGATGTCATCCGCCGCAGAAGCCGCGAGGTAGTGTCGACTTACTTGCTGGTTCCCTGAGATACCGATCCCTGCAGCTGCCGCTGGAAGATCAGGTAGACGATGAATACCGGCACGATCGTCATTACGGCGCCGGCGAAGAGCTGCCCGAAGTCCACCGAATAGCCGGCCTGGGATGCGAATGATGCCATGCCCTGGGTGAGCACATAGTTCTTCGGATCGGTGTTCAACGCCACCGGCAGCAGAAACTGGTTCCACAGCCCGACAAAGTTGAGGATGGCTACGGTCGCGAGCCCGGGGCGAGCCATCGGTAACATCACCTGGAAGAACGTGCGCCACTCGCCCGCGCCATCGAGCGCCGCCGCCTCGGCGATCGAGATGGGCAGCGCTTTAAAAAAGGAGAAGAGGAAGAACACGGTGAACGGGAGCGCGAATGCCGCATAGGTGAGGATAAGCCCGGGGAGCGTGTTGAGCAGCCCGATGCTTCGCAGTACGAAGAACAGCGGCACGATCGCGAGGAAGATCGGAAAAGTGAGTCCAGCCAGCATGAGGTAGTAGATCGCCCTGTTGCCAGGAAACTGAAACCGGGCCAGAACGTAGGCGCACATCGCCCCGAACATCATCGTCACCGCGAGAGCGCCGAACACAACAATCACCGTGTTCAGTAGAAAGCTGCCGATGCCGGCGGTCGTCCAAGCGCCAACATAGTTATCGAAATTCCATTTCGACGGTAGCGAGAACGGCGAGGAGAAGATCTCGGAGCTCGTCTTGAACGACGACATGATCGTCCAGAGCAGCGGCACGACCACGATGATGGACCAGATGGTGAGGATCGTGTGCGAGATCGACCCGACGATCCGGTCACTGGTGGTCGACACGGACTTCCGGGTGGAGGACCGGATGGTGGTCTCGGCCTTTATGGCGGTCATTCTGCTACCTCGTTGGTCCCGCCGGTGAGTTTGTTGACGAGAAAGACGATGGCGGCGAACACCAGGGTGATGATCGCGAGCACGACGCCCATCGCGCAGGCCAGCCCGAACTGGCCCTTTGTGAACGCCGTCGTGAACAGCTGCTGCGCCATCACCAGCGTCGAGTTATTCGGTCCGCCGCCCGGGTTTAGCGCCGACATGTAGACGAAGGCATCCAGAGCGAGAATTCCCATATAGATATAGGCGGTCTGGATGTTGTCGCGAATGAGCGGAATCGTGATCGTGAGGGCCGTGCGGAACCGCCCGGCGCCATCGATGCGCGCGGCCTCGAAGATCTCTGCGGGGATGCCCTTGATCGCCGCGACGAACAGCACCATGTAGAACCCGACCAGGCCCCAGACGATCACGAAGATCGTGGCGATCATGGCGGTTTGCTGCTTACCCAGCCAGGCGAAAGACTGGAACTGATCTAACCCGAGACCGGTCAGCATGCCATTCAGCAGGCCGGCACTCGGGTCGTACACCCGACCCCAGATGATACCGATGACGATGGCCGGGATCACATAAGGGAAAAATGACACCACCCGGTAGACGCTGGAGTTGCGGAGGCCGCGGACGGGCCCGTGACTCGGCCCGCCGACCGTGACCAGTGAGGCGAGGATCAGGCTCAACACCACGGTGACGATGGGAAGAACGACCACCAGGGTGAGGCTGTTGCCGACGGCCTTCAGGAAGATGTCGTCCGAGAACAGCTTGACGTAGTTCACCAAACCGACGAAGTTCATCCCGGGCGTGAAGCCGCTCCAGTCGGTGAGTGAGTAGTAGAAGGCCTGGATGAACGGCCACACCACGAACAACACGTACCCGACAACGGGCACGACCAGGAACACGACCACGAAGCTGATCTTGTCGAATGTGAAATCACGCCGGCTCCAGCGCCGGGCGGCGGTGACTCTGCCGCCCGGCGCTGGAGTGGGAGGTACGACAGCGGTCATTTGACCGTGACCTTCTTCACCGAACTGTCGTTGCGCACCTTGTCGGTGATGGACTGCAGGCTCGAGGTGAGCTGGGCCACCGACGAGTCACCCTGCAGGAAGGTGTTCCACACGACGAGCTGGTCGGTGTTGAGTCCGTAGAGATCGACGAAGTTCCAGGAGAAGACGTCGCTGCCTGCTCCCTCGAGCAGCTTCACCTGCGACACGAGGGCCGTCGAGCCGAAGCCATCCGCGGGAATTGTGCCCTTGACGATGGTCGATGAGAAGGTCGTCTTGGCGAAGTTGACTGCCGCGTCGTGGGACAGCATCGCCCGAAGGAACTCCTTGCCGCCGGCGACGTTCTTGCCCTGGGTGGGCACGATGTAGCCCTCGCCTGCGGTGGAATGCAGCGCTTTTTGCGGGAACTTGGATGAGGTGGTCACCGTGAGCTCGGGGGCTCCCGTCATCTTGAACCCGGCCTTGGTCTGCGTCTTCATCTCGTTCTCAATCCAGCCGCCGGAGGGATACAGGATGAACTTCTCTTCGTTACTCCACTGTGCCTGCGCCGCGGTGAACTGTGTGCCGGCACCACCCGGCTGCATGTAGCCGGCATCGATGATCTTCTTGAGCCCGGTGAACACGTCCTGTAAGGGCTTGAGCGACCAGCATCCGTCTTTCAGATTGTCCAAAGCGAGGCGCACGTCGTTGCCGCCCTCCTTGATCGCCGAGGCGATTGCCATCGTCTGGTAGTAGGTGGCCGCTTCCTTGCCCCAGCCGAACAGGTACTTGCCCTGGGCCTTGGCCTTCGCCCCGAGGGCGAGTGCCTCGTCGTAGGTGGTGGGAACATTCCAGCCGTTGGCCTCGAATAGAGCAGCGGAGTACCACATTGCATAGACCGTGAGCACGTAGTTGAGCTGTACGAACTTGCCGTCGAAAGTGCCCGGCTCGATCACGCCGGCGTACAGGGTGTCCTTGATCACGGTGCCCTCGAGGTTCTTCGCCTCGATGACCGAGGTGAGGTCCTCGAGCTGGGCGCGGATGGTGTTGATGCCGATCAGATTGGCGCCGCTGTTGTCGATCACGTCGGGCGGGTTCCCGCCGACGAATCGGGGCTGGAGGGTCTGCGCGATGTTGGTGGCCGCAGTGACTTTGACGGTGGATCCGGCCTGCGCCTTTTCCACCACTTTGCCCGCGTAGGCCGCGTAGTCGATGCCGTATCCGCCTTTGAAGATGACCGCATCGACAGTGGACTTGTCTGCCATGCCAAACGGGTTCTTCGCCGACACGGTGCCGCCAGGACTCGTTGTGGTGCCGCCACCGGCCGCGCAGGACGCGAGCATTCCGGTCGCAGGGATGAACACCGCCGCAGTGAGGGCCCCGCGCAAGAAATGGCGCCGCTCGAAGGACTTGGCCGCGGTAGTGAGAGCTACGTCGGTCAAAGAGATTTTTTTCATTATGTGTTGCCTTTCATTCTTGGTGGGGCGGGGCTTCGAAATGATCTGATTCAGGCCGTACGGACGATGTTGTAGTGCAGTTCAAGGGCTTTGTTGTGCTCGTCGCCGCCCGGGATATTCGCCGAGATGTACAGGGGCGGCGTCGTGCCTTTCGCGGCGATCCGCTGGGCCGTGCCAATGGTGAGAAGCTGGGCGATATAGGCCGCGGTGATTGACGAGACCGCTCCAACCGGGATGCCGCCCGCCAGTTCAAGGGTTGCGTCACCGAATGGGGCGAGGTTGTCGATCACAACATCCGCGACATCGCGGAGTCGCTTGCCGCTCGCGTGCTTGGGGTCAACACGCATCGTGTGGTCGAGGCTGGTGACCGCGACCACTGGGTGCCCGTGCTGCTTCGCCTCCAGTGCAAGGCCGACGATCGAACCGTTGACCCCGGAGTTGGAGGCGATCACAAAGACGTCATCCGGGCCGGCATCGGCGATCGCGTAGAGTTCGGCGGCGATGTCGGGGTTGCGTTCGAGGGACGATCCCCCGAGAGCGCTGATGTCGAGGCTTCCCCGGAGCACGACATCCCGCAGGGCGATCTTCTTGGTGGGAATGAGACCTCCGGCACGACCGGCGATTTCCATCGCGAAGGCCTCCGAGTGGCCCGTGCCGAAGGCCTGAATCACACCTCCCCGCTCGATCGCGGAGACGAACAGCGCGATGGCCTCATCGAAAGCCCCGGCCTGCGCGTGAGCGGCAAGAGCCTCGATCCGTGACTGTACCTCGCGGGTGAATGCGCTATCCAGGGTGGACTGGGTAATGGGTTCTGGCACGGGGACTCCTATTTTCAGTCGATCGGTGGCGAGGTATCGCGGGTGGTGCGCGATGTCACTGAGGTGCGTCGGGGACGACGATGCGTTGCGACCGCGAGTGCGGACGCGGCGAGGTTGTTGGTGGAGCGCGAGAAGTTCTCTTGCGCGGTCAGTAGGTAGAGCAGATCGAGCACCAGTAACTGGCCGTGCTTCGCCGACAGGTCGTCGGGCTGCAGGAACTGTTCGTACGCGGAGGTCACGATCGTGAGATTCGCGTTCTCGGCGAGCGGGGATGTGGGGTTGTTGCTGATGGCGACGGTGAGGGCACCGGCCCGCCCAGCCTCGCGCAACATTTGGATTGTCTCCTCGGTGCGCCCGGAATTCGAGATTCCGATCGCTACGCACCCGGCGGTCTGGATTGCAGCGCTGGTCAGTCCCGCGTGGACTTCCGACCACACGTGGGTATTCACGCCGATGCGATAGAGGCGTGCCTGCATTTCCTCGGCAAGAAATGCACTTCCACCCACTCCATAGATGTCGACATGACTGCTTGTGGCGATGCGCTTGGCAATTTTTTTCATCTGGGGCAGGTCGATCGCGGCGGCGGTCTCACGCAGGGTGCGCGAGTGGGCGTTGATGAGCGTGCTGAGCACATCCGCAGCGGAGTCGTGAGGTCCGAACGCTCGACCGATATCGGTCTTCCAGGAGTCGCGCGCGGTACTTCGGCCGAAATCGGTCGCGATGCTCACGCGGAACGGAACGTAGCCGGCATAACCGATCAGGCGACAGAATCGAGTGACGGTGGCCGCCGAAACCCCGGATTGAACGGCGAGTTGCCCGATCGAGAGTTTGAGCGGAGCCTGCGGATACTCGAGGAGGTAATCGGCGATCTTCGCCATGGCACCCGACATCTCCGGCCGCCGCGACAGGATGCGATTGGCCACTCCAGCAGCATGCTCACCGGTGGGGGCGACGGGGGGTGACGTGACGGTGGTAATTACAATCTCCTTCTTTGGAGGATCACGAAAATTATTATTACAGTACAGTGTCCTCAGTTCCCAAATATTTCGAAAAAGTAACGATGCGAAAAATTCTGGCTATTGACGCGGGGGGCACGTCCTCTCGAGCGGCCTTGCTCGATGAATCCGGAGCATGCTGCGGTTTCGGTCGCGCCGGTGCGGGGAATCCGACTGCGGTGGGGGCCGTCGCCGCTGTAGACGCGCTCATACTCGCCGCGGAGCGAGCCATGCGCCACTGCCGACCGCCGGGAATCGAAGATCTTCTGACAGTCCTCGCCCTGGCCGGTACCGCAACGCCACCGTTTGTCACCGTGCTGGAGGCGCGGTTGGCCGCTCTCGGCCTGGGCGGGCGCACGATCATCGAATCGGATCTGCTCGGCACCTTCTACTCCGGCACCGCGCTCACTGAGGGCTACGCCGTAATCGCCGGAACCGGTGCTATTGCTGCCCGGGTGGCGGATGGGCAGATCCAGACCGTTAAAGGAGGGTCGGGTTGGCTCCTCGGCGACATCGGATCCGGATTCTGGATCGGCAGGCAGGTTGCGTGCTCCGTGGTCGCAGCCCTCGATGGGCTCGGTCCGGCAACCGCACTCACGCAACTCCTGCTCGATACGACCGGTATCGAACAAACGGGTGCACGAAGCAGCGGCCGACCGGAGGAGCTCTCCCGGCTCATCAGCGAGCTGTACACGCTGAGACCGGTGGATTTGGCCCGGTTTGCACCGCTGGTATTCGACGCGCTCGAGGGTGCGACACCGGACCCGGTGGCTCGCAGTATTCTCGATGCGGCGGCCGAGGGGATCGGCGGGGTACTGTCCGCTGCGCTGAAGGCGGAGGAACCTGGCGTGATCGTTCTGGGCGGGAGCGTCCTGGCCGCCGGTCTCCTCCGAGCACCAGCACTCTTCACCCGTCACCTTCAGAAAGTCGTGGGCGACGCACATCTCCTACCTGTGGCGGACGGTGTAGTGGGTGCCGCCGTGCTCGCTCTTCGTCACCTCGGTGTCGGGGTCGACGATGCCCTCCATCGCCGACTCACGCTCGAGATCGACCGGGAACGCGCAAGGGCGGTCACGGCGTGAGCCTCGAGGTGCGGTCTCTGATGCTGGCGGTCCCGAGCCGGGGACGCCCGCACAGTCTGCCGATGATCGGCACCCCGCTTGAGATCCCCCCGACGATTTCTGGAGACCTTCCACCCGAGATCATCGCCGGGTCTGTGTACGGCAACCCCACCATGCTCTACCCCCACCAGGAACTGGGCGGATACGGGCGCGTCCTGACCGAATCACCGGTGATGTCCGTGGTGCTCGAGAACGATCGGTTGCGCGCGGTCTTCCTGCCGGAATGGGGTGGGCGGCTATGGCAGCTTTTCGACAAAAGCAGCGGGAAGCATCTGGTGCACTCGCCAGCCACGATCCAGTTGGCCAATCTCGGCCTCCGTAACGCCTGGTTTGCCGGCGGGATCGAGTGGAATATCGGTACCCGCGGGCATTCGCCGACAACGGTGAGCCCGCTACATGCTGCGGTCATCCGCACACCTGAGGGGCACGACGTCCTTCGTCTTTGGGAATTCGACCGCCTTCGCGAAGTGGTATTCCAGATCGATGCGTGGCTGCCGGATGATTCGCCGGTGCTCTTTGTGGCTGTTCGCATCAGGAACCCGAATGACGCCTCTGTTCCGATGTACTGGTGGACGAATGCTGCGGTTCCCGAGACCGAGCACAGCCGCGTCATCGCTCCTGCTGATTCGGCGTTTGCCAGTGCCGACGAAGGTGGTATCTCGCGGGTACCCGTGGCCGCTGCCAACGCCACTGTCGGGGTGACCGATTGGACTCGACCTACCGACAATACGCGCGCTCGGGACTTCTTTTTCGACATCGCGCCACGTCAGCGGCCGTGGATCGTTGCGACCGATCGGGACGGTGACGGACTCGCGATGCTGTCGACGAGCGAGTTGCGGGGGCGCAAGCTCTTCGTCTGGGGTCAGGGTGCCGGCGGGCAGCGGTGGCAGCGGTGGCTTACGCCGCGCGATGGGCACTACGCCGAGATCCAGGCCGGTCTCGCCCAGACCCAGTTCCAGCATCTTGAAATGCCCGCTGGCGCCGAGTGGAGTTGGGTCGAAGCCTACGGAAATGCCCGGCTCTCACCAGAGCTCGGGCACGATAGGCACTGGCCGAGTGCGGTCGCGCATGCCGAAGAGCGTCTCGCGATCCTCGCGGATGGCTCGATACTCGACGCCGCGCACGTCGCCGCCGGATCGTGGGCCGACCTCCCTCCCACTCGATCTCTGCTCAGCGGAAGCGGTTGGGGTGCCCTCGAAAGTGCACGGCGGAGCCGGTACGACCGAGCATGGATAGATGAGACGGGCACTCCATTCAGCCGTGATTCGATCACCGACGATCAGCATCCCTGGCTCGATCTCCTGGAGGGGACAACGGCGGAGAGCCCTCCGCCCGGACTGGGCGGGTTCGTGACCGGCGACGACTGGGAAGGGTTGTGCGCAGCCGGGGGTGACTCTGCGGCATCCTGTTTCCACCGGGCCACGATGCGGCATGCCGCCGGCGATCGTGATGGTGCCGAAACTCTGTATCGCACCTCTCTCAGCTTGGGGCCGAACGCCGGCGCCGAGCGAGGTCTCGCGGTCCTCGGTCTGTCGGGAGCCGAGCCGCGAGATACGGCCGCCGCGCTCGACCACTACCGTCGTGCCTGTCTGCTCGACCCGACGAATACCGCCCTTGTCATAGAGGCGGCGACGGCGGCCATCGCCGCGAGCTCCGGCGATCTCGCGCTCGAGATCCTGACTGGTGCGGAAGTCGAGGAGGCCGCACGCAGTGGGCGTATGCACCTGTTGCGGGCGCAGGCTTTCGCGATCATCGGAGACGAAGCCGCAGCCGTCCAAATCCTGCACCGGGGTATCGAGGTTTCGGACGTCCGGGAGGGCGAGAACGCGATGGCGCAGCTCTGGCACGCCATGATTCCCGCTCAGCGGATGCCGCCGGAATACGAATTCAGCATGACAGAGGAGGGCCGATGACCGGTATCGCGATAGTCGGACGAGGCGCGATGGCCCAAGCTCATGCGCGGGCGTGGAGTGAGCTAGGGCTCGGCGATCATATTCTTTACGTCAACACACTGACGGATGGCGCTCCCCTTCGGTACGCGCCGCGTGCGCGGTTCGCCGCGGACCTCGACGAGGTACTCGGCGACCCTCGGGTCACGATCGTCTCGGTGTGCACGCCCACGCCGACCCATGCCGACATCGCCCTGCGGGCCCTCGAGGCAGGTAGAAGTGTGCTTCTCGAGAAACCGATCTCCCTCACGCTGGCCGATGCACTGGCATTGCAGGACGCGGCGGTCACGAGCGCCGGGGTACTCATGGTGGCGCACGTGGTGCGATTCTTCGACGGCTATCGGTCGGTTCGGCAGTCTGTTGACGAGGGACTACTTGGCAAGGTCCTTTGCGTGCGTGCCGGTCGATTCAGCGCGGCGCCACGCCCGTCGACGTGGTGGCACGACGAGTCGAAGTCTGGAGGGCTGGCGGTCGATTTCAGCATCCACGACTTCGACCAGCTCAACCTGTTCCTCGGTCGCCCCCTTTCTGTGACTGCGCGCCGCGCGCGGTCCGACGGCCCGCTCGAGGCGATGGTTGATTACGAGGGTGGCGGTGTCGGCCACGCCACCGGATTCATGGGTATGCCGCCGGGATTCACCTTCGCCTCGACCCTCGACCTGGTCGGTACGGCGGGGCTTGCGAGTCATGGCTACGCGGGTTCCGTCAATACTGAGGCGTTGTCGTCGGTGCCTGACACCGTGCGTCTTCAGACAGCGGCTGGGTTGACCGTAAGGCAGGTCCCGGTGCACAACCCTTACCGCAACCAGGCCGAATACTTCCTGGAGTGCGTGCGTTCCAGATCCGCTCCTGAATTCTGTCCGGTGGATGCGGCTGTGCTCGCGCTCGCCGTCGCGCTGGCGGCGCGAAAATCACTGCAGACGGGGGCCGCCGTTGCTGTCTGATGTTCCCGCTGTCTGATGCTCCCTCCGCGCGAATGTTCCTCGGCGTCAGGTTTGGTCTGGTTCGCGCAGGCACAAAGCTGACGCCGAGGACCAATCACGGTGGTGCGGAAGGGCGCCGCAGAATCGTTGGCGGCGGCCGTCAGGCCGATCGCAGCGACAGCTCCGCCTGTAGCGGCCAATCTTCGTCGTCGAGGATCACTTGGGCGCAGGCGCCAGTGTGCACGTTGACGACGATTGGGGCGAGAAGATTCATGCGGGTGCCGGTCTCACCCGGGTTCGCGACCACGAGCACCATCGCATCCGTGGCGGTGTGCAGGTCGAGGGCCCGGCAATGTTCGTCAGAGAGCTCGGGAGAGTAGTCGGGAAGGTAGATCGCGGCATCGAGCACGAATAGCCGGATTGCGCTGTTCTCGACGGCACCGCTCCGCTCGTGCGCTCTGCGGTGATTGCCGGACTCATCCCCGCCGCCGACGTCTTCGTCATCATGCGCCGTAAGCGCACCCGCATGACCAAGAAAGAAGTGAAGGACGAGAACAAGTCGTCTGACGGGAACACCATGATCAAGGGGCAGCGCCGCTCTCGCCAGCTCGCGATGAGCCGTAACCACACGGTGGCCGCGATCGTGGATGCCGACGTGATAGTGGTCAACCCCGCCACTCCGCCATCGCCCTCAAGGATGAGCCCGGCAAGTCGGCCCCGCGTGTGGGTTGCCAAGGGTGCGCGAGAGAGATCGCTCTGCGCGTCCGCGAGCAGGCCGAGACCGACCCGGGTACCGATCGTCAAAGACATCCCGCTCACCCGTGCCCTGCATTCGGCCTGCGATCTTCTGGACGAGATTCCCGTCGACCTCTACAAAGTGCTCGCCCGGGTGCTCGCGAAGCTCGCGGTGCCGCTCGGAGTCGTCGGCATCATCCTGCTGCTCGTCGTGCCGATCCCG
>JBKJLH010000184.1:0-3987 GCA_046597035.1 Lacisediminihabitans sp. | reverse complement strand
GCCCCTGCTGTTACCGGGTCCCGATAACCGGAACGAACGGAAGGACGGCACCACGCGTCGCGCCTGCAGTTGCGAGAGATGTGATGGTCATGGTGTCCTCCGGAACAGTTGTGTCTTCACCAGGTGGCCTCCGACCAGCCTCTCGTAGAGGCGAACCGGGCAGCCCTACAGGATATGCCACCGCATCGCTGATTCACAAGCTTTGTCACGAATCCGGCCCGCAATCGGAAACTGCCATCTGGCTTGTCACGCTGGGAACGGTGTGGCCGCGCTTACCCGAAGTGTCACCTCCGCAGGGTCAACGGGACCGGGAACCTGCGAAGGTGACACCCGGGGGCGACACGCACCGAGTTAGTGGGTGACCGCCGGTTCCCGTTCGACAGTCTGCTGCGCGGCATCCGGGTTCGACAGAGACGCTCCGTGGCCTCGGCGGCGGAACAGCAGCACCGCAAGCACTGCCCCGAAGGCGAAGAATCCGGCCCCCCACCAGTACGCGACCGCATAGCTGTGCACTGCGGCTTCGGCAACGATCCGCGCGGATACTGGCAGGTGCGAGGCGACATAGTCGGTAGCGGCGGTTGCAGCGAGCGTGTTGAGCAGCGCGGTGCCGATCGATCCACCGACCTGTTGGCTCGTATTGACCATCGCCGAGGCGACGCCCGCGAACGTGCGATCGACCCCAAGGGTGGCGGTCTGCATGGAGGCAGGCATGATCGAACCCATTCCGAACCCGAGCACCATCAGCGGGGGCAGCACATCGGCGGCATAGGTGCTGTCGAGGCCGAGGCGGGTGAGGAGTGTCATTCCGACTGCGGCGAGGACCATCCCGAACGGCACCATGATTTTCGGGCCGAAGCGTGGAACGAAGATATTGGTCGACAGTTGTGCCGCGATGATGAGCATCCCGATCATCGGCAGGAAGGACAGGCCGGTCTGGATCGGGGTGAACTTCAGCGAGACCTGGAGGTAGTAGGTGACGAACAGGAAGATGCCGAACATTCCGGCTCCGGCGATCAGCACCGAGATGTAGGCGGCAGCGCGGTTGCGATCGAGCACGATCGACAGCGGCAACAGCGGATGGGTGGCCCGGCGCTGCCACAGCACGAAGGCGATAAGCAGCACTCCAGCACCGGCGAGGAAGCCCCAGGTGAGCGGCGAATCCCAACCATCGGTCTCGGCGTTGGAAAAGCCGTAGACCAGTCCGAACAGCGCACCGGAGACGAGCACAGTACCGGGGATGTCGAGCTTCGGACGCGGGCCGGTTCGTTTCGCGTTCTCCACGAAGATGACGGCCCCGATCACGGCGATGACGGCGATGAACACGTTGATATAGAGATTCCAGCGCCAGTCGAAGTCCTGCGTGAGGTATCCACCGAGCAGGAGGCCGACGGCGCCACCGGCGCCGGCGATTGCCCCGAAGACACCGAATGCGCGCGCTCGTTCCTTCGGAATCGTGAAGGTGGTGGTGAGCACGGCGAGCGCGGTCGGGGCGAGCAGCGCGGCGAAAGCGCCCTGCAGGGCACGGGCACCCACGAGCAGCCCGAATGTGCCCGCAGCGCCTCCGAGCGCGGATGCCACGGCGAAGCCGACGAGCCCGATGATGAAGGTGCGTTTGCGGCCGATGAGGTCCGACAGTCGACCGCCGAGCAGCAACAGGCTGCCAAAGGCGAGCGAGTAGGCGGTGACGATCCACTGCCGGTCGCCATTGGAGAAGCCGAGGTCGGCCTGGGCGGCAGGAAGCGCGATGTTCACGACGGTCGAGTCGAGAACGACCATCAGTTGGGCGAGAGCAACGATGGTCAGCGTCCACCAGCGGCGCGACGACGCCGCGGGAGCGCCGAGTGCGCGCGAAGGAAGGGAAGAGGTCTGAGGCATGACCGCTACTATATACGGTACTGTTGAGTTTCGGATACCACCGGTACCTGAATTCACCTCGCGGTAACATCGAGGGCACCCAGACGCAAGGAGATTGCCGCAATGTCGCAGCTCGACCTCGCCACTTCGACACCGGAGTCGGATTGCGCTCCGAAGCTCGGGCGAAAACGTGACCACACTCGCGACCCGGAGATCCTCGAAGCCGCCCTCGAGGTACTGGCCGAGACCGGATACGACGGCATGACCATCGACATGGTGGCCGCGCGGGCGAAAGCCGGCAAAGCGACGCTCTACCGTCGCTGGGCTTCCAAGGGCGAACTCGTCATCGATGCGGTCGCCTGCATGAAGAAGGTCGACCCCGACTTCTCAACGCTGCCCGACACCGGCACGCTTCGCGGTGACCTGATCGCGATGATAAAGCCGCACTCGATCGAAGACGCCGAGAAGAAACTACAGATCATGGCGGGGCTCATGTCGATGCTCTCGCGAGCCCCAGAGCTCGTGGATGCAGTCAACGCCGCAATCATCGAGCCCCGTGCATCCGCAAATCGATTCCTCATGCGTCGAGCTGTCGAACGGGGAGAGATCGCGGCGGACTGCGATATCGACGCGCTTGCCCTCCTAACCCCGGCGATGGCCTCCTATCGCACGCTGATGCTGAGGAAGCCCGTCGACCGTGCGTTCCTGGTTTCGGTGATCGACGGCGTGATCCTGCCCGCGCTCGGAATTCGATCCGCCTGACCTTTCCACGACGCGTGATTTTCAGCGCACCCGGACGGACAGGCAGGTGACGCACCCCTCGAGCTTCTCGAACTCGCTGATGTCAGCCGTGATCACCCGGTAACCGAGGTCGGCGATGAGCGCAGCAGACTTCGGCGCCGCAGACGACATGAGCACCGTGTCATCCGCGAGCACCACCACGGCAACGCCCTCAGCCTCGGGCACGGCGAGATAGCGACCGAACACGCCGGGGTCATCGACGAGCGGGGCGTAGCCGATGACCGTGCCATCCGGTAGCGCGGTGACAGCGCTCTTGAGGTGAAGAGCCTTCGTCACCGGCACCGCGACCACCGTGTAGCCGAGAGGCGTCACGAGGGCACGCAACTGGCGGATTCCTTCCGCATTCGTACGACCGCCGCGGCCGACAAAGACGGTGAGACCCACCTTCAGCACATCACCGCCGTCGAGTGTGCCCGGCGTCTCTATGCGACGGATGGTGAGGCCGAGCTTTGCGACCGTGCGTTCCGCCTCTACGATCTCGTCCGCACGCGACTCCGCTCCGGGGCTGCCGATGACCGCGGTGTCCCCGAAGATCACCATGGTGTCTTCCACGAACACGCAGTCGGGCTGGCCGGGGGCGACGGGCACTTCTACGATGTCCCAGCCGGCGTTCGACAGCAGTGCGACATATTCATCCCACTGGGAGTTGGCGAGCTCGAGGTCGACCGGAACACGCTCGATGTGGGTGAGTTGGCCCTCCGCAAGGCTGTCTGCCGGGGCTCGAACCAACGCGATGCGGCGAGTGCCGTCATCCGCTTGGCCCACCAGTCGGCGCCAGATGACCCACCCCGCTGTGACCGTCGCAACGATCGTTGCGAGAACGAAGGGAAGATTCGTGCCGATCAGCTGGGTGATGATCGCTTCGGTCACCGGAGACCCACTTCGGGACACCGTGATCGCCGCCCCGGCAATCGCCCCGATCAGACCGGCGAGGATACCGCCGATGAGACGGAGGTACCAGAAGCGGTAGAAGCCCACGAGCGCGAAGACGGTGAGCACGACGAACACGACAAGGGTCGACCCGAGGAAGAAGTCGAAAATCTGGCCGAGTGTCGCGAGATTGCCACCGAAAAACAGCAGGGAGACGCCGGTGAGGGCGATCAGGGAGACGGCGAGCGCGGAGACGACCGCGCCCGTGAATCGTCGGAAGAAAGGTTGGCGCGAGCTCGAGTTGGTCATGGCTCACGACCCTATTGGATGCGGGCTATGGATGGGCTGAGCCGCCCCGGTGGTTGCGACCCGGAGGTCTCGACACGCTCGCCGGCGCTCGCTACTCGACCCGCGGAGCCCTGCTGGTCGATTAGGGCGCCCCGCGGAGCCCTGCTGGTCGAG
>JBKJLH010000180.1:0-7580 GCA_046597035.1 Lacisediminihabitans sp. | reverse complement strand
CGGCACGCAGAGCATCGTGCCCGCGGCCGCCGTGGCGTGTGACCAGGCCTCGTAATCGCCCGACTGCCAGCCCGGTCGATCGAACATCACGACGGAGAGCTCCGGCTCGCGCACGAGCCGCAGATGGTCGGATGCCCGGATGGCCGCCGCGACCGTCCGCGAGGTCTCCAGGGAACGCTCGATCGCATCCCGATACCGGTCGGTGCCGTGGGTGGTGAGACTGAACCACAGGGGGAGGCCGCGCGCTCGCCGGCTCAGATGCAGCGCGAGTTCGCTGGGGTTCCACGACTCGCGGTCCACGTGATCGAGGTAGTTGGCACGCTGCGAGTGGGTCGCCCGGGCGAGCACCGGGTCGCGGTAGAGCAGCGCGCAGCAGTCGTACGGGGCGAAGAGCCACTTGTGCGGATCCACGATGAAGCTGTCGGCCTGCTCGATGCCGTCGAAGAGCGCACGCACGCTCGGGGCGGCGAGTCCGGCCCCGCCGTAGGCCCCGTCGACGTGCATCCAGACCCCGAATTCGTGCGCGACGGCTGCGACCTCCGCGAGATCGTCCACGAGCCCCTCGTTGGTGGTGCCGGCCGAGGCGACAACCGCGAACACGTCGGGGGAGCGCCCGAGCACGGTCCTGAGGGCCGCTCCGGTGAGGTGGCCACGGGCATCCATCGGCACCTCGATGACATCGACGTCGAGGGCCCGGGCGGCTGAGCGGATGGAGGAGTGGGCGTTCGCGGTGCAGGCCAGCTGCCAGCCACCGGGCGGGCGACCCCCCCGGCGGGATTTCGCGGTCTCGCGGGCGGTCATCAGTGCAGAGAGATTGCCGGAGGTGCCGCCAGAGACGAAGCATCCGCCCGCTGAATCGGGCCAACCGAGGAGCCCGACAATCCAGGCCAGAGCCTCGTTCTCCGCGTAGATTGCTCCCGCTCCTGCCTCCCACAGTCCGCCGAAGATGTTCGCGGCACTGGTCACGAGGTCGAAGGCGATTGCGGCCCGAGTGGGTGCGGCAGCGATGTAGGCGAGGTTGAGCGGATCGTCCTGCGACCGGGTGGCAGGTTCGAGCACCCGGTCGAAGACCTCGAGGGCGGCATCCGCTCCGATGCCCTGCGCCGTGATCGTGGGCCCGGCCGCCGCCGCGAGCTCCGAGGCCGAGCGGGCGGTGGACTTCGGATCGGTTTCCCGCACCAACCGCCGCGCTGCCCAATCTGCAGCGAGTGTGACTGTCGCCGTCTCGTCGCCCCAGACTGCGTGCGAATCGGCGTCGTGGATCTCGTCGTTCACTTTGCGCTCGCCAACTCGACTCTCACGGGAAACCGCTTGATGCCGTTGACAAAGTTGCTTCGGAGCTTCGAGACCTCGCCGAGGCGCTGCATCCCGGTGATGCGCGGAAGCAGTTCTTCATACATCACTCGGATCTCGAGCCGGGCGAGCGCGTTGCCGAGACACATGTGCGGACCGCCGCGACCGAACGACATGTGTTCGTTCGGGTTGCGGGTGACATCCATGCGGTATGGATCGTCGAAGACTTGCGGATCGCGGTTGCCCGCGGCGAACCAGGTGACGACCTTGTCGCCCTCCTTGATGGCCTGCCCGTTGATTTCGGTGTCGCGGGTTGCAGTGCGGCGGAAGTGGTAGACGGGGCTCGCCAGGCGCAGGAATTCCTCGACAGCCCAGGGGATGAGTTCGGGCTTCTCCTGGAGGAGGGCGAGCTGGTCCTGATTCTGCATCAGGTGGTCCATCGAGTGGGTGATGGTGTGACGGGTGGTCTCGTTGCCCGCGACGACGAGCAGCAGGAAGTAGCTGTTGAAGTCGCGCTCGCTCAGTGGGATGCCGTCCATCGGCGTCTGGTTGACCAGTCGCGACACGAGGTCGGTACCATCGCCGCCGCGACGCTGCCGCGCGAGTTCGTTGCCGTAGTCGAAGACCTCCTGGGCGGCGGGGGAGCGGAACGGCAGCAGCCGGTATTTCTCGCTCTCCGCAGAGTGCGCGAGCACGTCAGTATGCTCCGGATCGGTATTGCCGACCATGCGGTTGCCCCAGTCGATGAGCCGGTAGATATCGGCGTCGGGCACGTCGAGCATGCGGGCGAGTACCCGGATCGGGAAGTCGGCGGCGACCTCGGCAACGAAGTCGAACTCGGTCTTCGCGAACGCCGTGTCGAGGGTGGATGCCGTCAGGCCACGAAGGAAGGTCTCGTAGCCGGCCACCGCCTTCGGCGTGAACTCGCCCTGCATGAGCCGGCGGAGGGAGCGGTGCCGAACACCATCGGTCTCGAGCATGGACTTGCGCGCCTCGATCTGCTCGGCATCCAGCTCTTCGAGGTTGACGGTGCCGCGCTCGCTCGAGAAGGTCTCGGTGTCGCGGAGTACACCCACGATGTCGTGATACTTCGTCAGTGACCAGAAGCCGTGGTTCGGGGCATCCTCTTCGTCCCAGTGGACGGGCGAGTTCGCCCGCAGCTCGTCGAAGACCCGCCAGGGATCACCGGTCTCGAAGAGATCCAGATCGGCCAAAGTGACATTCCTCGTTGAAGTCAACTGGATCCTCGCTCTCAATATCGGGATGTTGTTCGGACACGAACAAGTTATACCTGACGATAGGGCATCCGACCCCGGCGCGACAGGGCGGCGGAGCGCGTCGAACGGTCAAAATGCGCCCGTCACCGTCAATTAGAGTAAGCGGAGTCAGCATCGTCTGTGAGAAGGAGTACCGATGGCCGGAGCGCACACCCTCGCCGAGACCGAGCGCCAGGTCGATTCTCGGCTCGGCGACCTGCGACTCGACTACTCGGCGATGGCCGTCGCCTCGAACCTGTTTCGCGCGGCCAATGCGGTGCGCAATCACTTCGAACGCACGGTGCTCTCCGAGAACAACCTCTCTTGGACGGCCTTCGTCGTACTCTGGGTGACCTGGATCTGGGAGCCGATCGAGACCCGCCAGATCGCCCTCGAGGGCGGCTTTTCCAAGGCGACGCTGACGGGAGTGCTTTCGACTCTCGAGGGGCGAGGATGGCTCGTGCGTGCGCGCAGCGCGAGCGACGGGCGCCTCGTGGTCGTGCAGCTCACCCCCGCGGGCCGCACGTTGATGAACACGCTCTTCCCCGCGTTCAACCTGCAGGAGCAACACATCGCGAGCCCGATCGATGCCTCTCGCCGCGACGAGTTCGCCGAGATGCTTCGCCTTCTGACCGCGCACGTGGAAAAGTCTGAGTAGCCGCGCTGCGGTGGTTGTAGACCCTCGCACGATTCGGTATGGTAATTCATTAGCATCCGAATGACTTAACGAGGAGTCGTTCGACACGGGAGGCGACTCGATGACCAGTACCGACCATCCGGCGCCCCACCGCATCGAGGTAGTGGGTGTCGCGGTCGATACCCGCCATTACATCGGCGGGCGGCGCATCGCATCCGCCGAGACCTTCACGAACACGTCGCCGATCGACGGCTCATTCCTCGGTGAGATCTCCCGCGGCACCGCCTTGGAGGTTCAACTCGCCGTCCACGCCGCGCGGGATGCCTTCTCCGGCTGGGCGGCGACCCCACCATCCGCCCGCGCAGCGATTCTGCACCGCATCGCGGATCTCGTGGAGCAAAATGTCGACGCACTCGCCAACCTGGAGACCCTGGACAACGGAGGGCTACTGCGCAGCAACCTGCGCGGGGTCATGCCGCGCGTGGCCCACAACTTTCGCTTCTTCGCCGACTGGCTCCTCGAGAACCTGAAGCACGAAGATTTCGATACGCGGGGCCACCGCAACCACGTCTCCTGGGATCCCTCCGGTGTCGCGGCGATCATCACCCCGTGGAATGCGCCGCTGATGCTCGCCACCTGGCGCATCGCTCCGGCGCTTGCTGCTGGCGATACCGTCGTGCTCAAGCCCGCCGAGTGGACGCCGCTCACAGCATCCTTCTTCGCTGACCTCACCAAGCAGGCCGGCCTGCCCGACGGCGTGTTCAATATGGTGCAGGGCTTTGGGGCAGAGGCCGGCGCCGCCCTTGTTGCGCACCCCGACCTTAGTCGAATCTCGTTCACCGGATCGGTGCCCACCGCCAAGACGATCGCGCGTGCGGCCGCCGAGAACCTCACCCCGTGCAGCTTCGAGCTGGGAGGTAAGAGCCCGTGTATCGTGCTGGCCGATGCCGATATCGAGCTCGCGGTATCCCTCGCGGTCGAGCAGTACGACAACGCCGGCCAGGTTTGCCTGTCGGGTACCCGACTGCTCGTGCACGAGAGCGTCGCCGCCGAATTCACCGAAGCCTTCAGGCGAACCGTCGAGGCGCTCGTGCAGGGCGATCCGCGCGATCCACTCAGCGACATCGGCCCGCAGGTTCATCGCGCCCATTTCGAGCGCATCAGCGGTTTCGTCGACCGCGCGAAGGCGGATGGCGCGACCATTGTTTTCGGAGGCGACCAGAATCCCCGGCTCGGCGGTCTGTACTTTCGCCCAACCCTCGTGGATGAACCGACCCCCGGCAGCGAGATAGTGACCCAGGAGGTCTTCGGACCGGTGCTCACGATGCAGACCTTCTCCACCGATGAGCAGGTGATCGAGCTCGCGAACGGCACCGAATTCGGCCTCGCGGCGGTGGTCGTCTCCGGCAATCGTGCCCATGCCGAGGCGATCACCACCCGTTTGGTCGCGGGCACCATCTGGGTCAACTGCTTTTTCGTGCGTGACCTCCGGGCGCCCTTCGGCGGCTCGAAAAAATCCGGGATCGGCCGAGAGGGCGGCACCTGGTCATTCGATTTCTATGCGGACGTGAAGAACACGGTCGTCGCTCCCAACGGTTGGAAGGAATAGCTCATGGGTGAAGTAGTCGGGGTGGGCCTCATCGCGCACGTGCCCACCATCATGCTGCCGAAAGAGATACGCATGGAATTGAACGAGGGCAGGGACTCCACCCTCGTCTCGGGTCTGGAGAAGCTGAGGGCGGATGTCTTCGAGAGCGACGATTACGACACCGTGATCGTGCTCGACAGCCACTGGGCATCGACCGTCGAGTTCATCGTCACCTCGCAGGAGCGCCGTCACGGCCTGTTCACTTCGGAGGAGTTGCCGCGGGGTATGCACGGTGTGCCCTTCGACTACCGGGGCGATCCGGAACTCGCCGCACTCATCGGTGCACAGGACGAGAAGAACGGCACCTGGATCACCCCGATCGACGACCCCGACCTGCCGGTCATGTACGCGACAATCAACCTCTGGAAGTACCTCGGCGAGGGGATGCCCGACAAGAAGTGGATCAGCGTGAGTCTCTGCCAGACCGCGACCGACGAGGACTTCCTTCGGGCGGGTCGCGCGATCGGCGAGGCGATCGCGAAGAGCGACCGCCGGGTCATCCTGCTCGCCTCCGGTGCCCTGTCGCACACCTTCTACAAGCTGCGCGAGTTGCGCAAGCACGAGATGGCCGATCCGAGCCATATCTTCTCGGAGGCGGCCCGCGTCGCCGACTATGAGCGTCTCGACTGGTTCACCGCGGGCGACCATGCGAAGGTGCTCGAAACGATGCCGGCATTCCACAGGGTGCGCCCGGAAGGCATGTTCGGGCACTGGCTGCTCACGATCGGAGCGATCGGCGAAGAGGCCTGCACCGCGCCCGGAGTGCTCTACAGCGAGTATGAGAACTCGATCGGCACCGGCCAGGTGCATGTCTGGTTCCCGCGCCCCGAGGGTGGATTCCCGACGGCGAAGGACCTGGTGCTATCGCGTGAGTGAGCGCCGTGCCGGCGGATCCGTCACGATCGAGACCCGCCGCATCCTGCTCGATGGATTCGCGACCGAGGTAGAGCGCCATGGCGACACCCTGGTGGCCGCGGACGGTCGCGAGGTGGGGGCGGATGACGCGGTACACCTGCCGCCGACCGTGCCATCGAAGATCATCGCGGTGCATCTCAACTACGCGAGCCGCACCGACGAATTCATGACAAAACTTCCCGCAGCGCCGACCTACTTCCACAAACCGGTCACGGCGCTCAACAGCCACGGCGGCTCGGTCGTTCGGCCCGAGGGCTGCAAGTGGCTCAACTTCGAGGGCGAGATCGTCATCGTGATCGGCCGCACCTGTCGCAACGTATCCCCGGCGGAGGCGGGCGACTACATCGCCGGTTACACGATCGGAAACGACTTCGGCTTGCACGACTTCCGCGACACGGACGCCGGCTCGATGCTGCGGGTCAAGGGCAGCGACACTCTCGCCCCGGTGGGACCTGGGCTCGTGAGCGGCTGGGACTTTCGCGGCAAACAGATCCGCACTCTCGTGAACGGTGTCGTCAGGCAAGACGACACCACCGCGAACATGGAATGGGACATGAACTATCTCGTGGCCGACATCGCCCGCACCATCACCCTGAGCCCCGGCGACCTGCTGTTCTCCGGCACTCCCGCGTTCTCCCGTCCGGTCGAGCCCGGGGACGTCGTCGAGGTCGAGGTGGAAGGCCTCGGCTCCCTCCGCAACCTCATCGTCACCGGGCCCACCGCCATCCGCACCGATGTCGGAGCCCAGCCCACCGAGAGCGAAGAGGTCGTCTCTACTGCACTGGGGGGCGACTGGGAGTTCCGCGGCATCCGCACCCCGTCCAAAGACCTGTACCCGTCGACCGTAAAGGACCAATCGTGATCAAGATCGAAGTCGATATGGATCTCTGCCAGCACTACGGGCAGTGTGTATTCGAGGCGCCGAACCTGTTCGCGCTCAATGACGACGACAAGCTCGAATACCATGCCGAAGCGGATGACTCGGAGCGCGACAACGTCGAGTCCGCTGTCGACGTATGCCCGATGCAGGCCATCCGAATCGTCGAGTAGGACCGTGCCCGTCGCTGCGCCCGCCGTCGCGGCCCCCGTCATCATCGTGGGGGCGTCGATGGGGGGACTCCGCACCGCGGAAGCGCTGCGCCGAGCCGGCTATTCGGGTCCCATCAGCGTGATCGGCGAGGAGCCGCACGCTCCCTACAATCGGCCACCACTGTCGAAGGACGTGCTGTCCGCCGGCGTCTCCCACGACGCTGTCGCCTTTCCCGCCCGGGCGGCGACGGCAGACGTGGAGTGGGTGCTCGGCGCGCGCGCCGTCTCGGCCGATCTCGAGGCCCGCACTGTCACGACCGCTGACGGCCAGGAACGTCCGTGGCGCGCCCTGGTGATCGCGACAGGCTTACGATCGCGACGACTGGCGTTTCCCCTGATCACCGGCAGGCACTGCGTGCGCACCCTGGATGACGCGATGGCGCTCCGCGAGGAACTCGTACCGGGGGCGCGCGTCGTGGTGGTGGGCGCCGGCTTCATCGGCTGCGAGGTCGCGGCAACGGCGCGAAAGCTGGGCTGTGAGGTGACGATCGTGGCTCCCGGGGCCGAGCCGCTCATCCGTTCGCTCGGCGCGTTGGTGGGCGCGGAGCTCCGGCGTCGTCATGAACACCACGGGGTGTCATTTGCGCTCGGCCGCACGGTCACCGCCATTGTCGGCGACGTCGCATTCGAGGGTCTGCAACTCGATAACGGCGAGGTCGTCGCAGGGGGGGTACTCGTCGAGGCGATCGGCTCGGAGTGCAACACCGAATGGCTGGACGCCACTGATCTCGACCTCACCGAC
>JBKJLH010000146.1:0-6224 GCA_046597035.1 Lacisediminihabitans sp. | reverse complement strand
ATTCGCACCAGGAGGGGGGCCAGTCGCAGCCGGGCCACATGCATCCGCCGTCGCGGGCGGTCAGGGCGATGCGTTGTCGTGTGGTGTAGAGGCGGTGTTCACGTCCGACGTTCAGTGGGGATCCGCCGGGGTCGAGGGTGATTGTTTGGGTGGCGCCTGCGCAGGCGAGTCGTTCGATGGTGGTGATGTTGACGGGGTCGTGTTGCCCGTCGATGAACCCGTGCCTGGTGTTGGTGTTGGGTGTGTGGGCGGCAATGAGGATTCGGACGACCGGCGCACCTGTGCTGAGTACTTGGGTGGGGGATATAGACACGGCGTCGGCGGTGAGGAGTCCCACCCGGATGCTGGTGGCCGCATCCCGAAACGTTGCCCCGGTAGTGACCCGGACCAGTTCTTGCGGTGTGCGGTGCCCGGTGCGTTGCGCTAACCCGCGGCTGCCGAGTTGTGGGGCGGAGCGGCGGGCGATCTCCCCGGCAGTGAACGCACGGCAGCGATCGCAGATAGCGCATCGACCAGTCGACGTTCTTCCGCCGGGAACCGGGTGACCTCCAGCAGTTCCTGATCGGAAAGTGGCCCGAAATCAACATCCTGTAACGCTCCCGTCAAGGCGGTGATCGCGTCCCGGTGGTACTGCTGAAGGGTGGTGAACGACATAACCCAGCCTCTCATATCGAACACATGTTCGAAAGTCCTAACACCAAATGGGGACAAGTATTCTCAACAACTCCCGGGAAGGAGAAGAGGGGTTCGTAGCGGTAGTCACCTGGTGGACTGCAAGGCGGTGGGAACGCGGGAGGAACCTGGGAGCGCGTGGAAAGAACGCGACCTGTGAGCGCAGGCCCGTGCGGTCGGAGCGTGCGCCACAACCACCTGGCCTCACGACCTGACCGCACCCCGGGGCAGCAACACCGGGTACCGCCACGCGAAAGCAACTCGTGGAGAGAGGCTGCGAAATAACCCAGGCGACTTACTTCGGTCGCTTGGCCGCGTACACCAGCCCGGCGAGGCCGAGCACGATTCCAACGACGCAGGTCCACAGCAGAGGACCGTTCTGGGAGTTGCTCATCGGCCGAAGGAAGAGCAGCACGATAATGGTGGCAATCACCCACACGGCCAGACCGACAAGGAGAGGTCGACGATCATCCGTCTTCACCGGTCCAGGGTCGGGACGACGCTCGGAGTCCTTGAGGAATAGCCGCATGGTCAGCTGTTTTCTACGACGAACTCGATCGACGAGACAAGAGCCCGCACGTCATCCGGTTCGATCGCGGTGAAGGTCGCGACGCGCAGCTGGTTGCGGCCGAGCTTGCGGTAGGGCTCGGTGTCGACGATGCCGTTGGCGCGGAGGGTCTTCGCGACGCCGGCCGCGTCGATCGCATCGTCGAAATCGATGGTGACGACAACCTGCGAGCGGTGGTCGGGGTTCGTGACGAACGGAGTCGCGTAGGCGGTGGCCTCGGCCCAGTCATACAGCACTGCGGATGACTCGCTGGTGCGGGCATCCGCCCAGGACAGTCCGCCGTTACCGTTGATCCAATCGACCTGGTTCTCCATGAGCAGGAGGGTCGAGAGCGCCGGAGTGTTGAGAGTCTGTTTCAGCCGCGAGTTGTCTACGGCGTTCTTGAGGCTGAGGAACTCGGGGATCCACCGCTCACTCGCGGCGATGCGCTCCACTCGCTCGATCGCGGTGGGGGAGAAGAGACCGAACCAGAGTCCGCCGTCCGAGGCGAAGTTCTTCTGGGGGGCGAAGTAGTAGACGTCGGCCTGCGAGGCATCGAAGTCGATACCGCCGGCGGCGCTCGTCGCGTCAACGACCGTCAGCGCCCCGTCATCACCGGTGGCACGGATGACCGGGGCCATCACTCCCGTCGAGGTTTCGTTGTGAGGCCAGGCATAGACGTCGATACCGGGTGTGATTTCGATCTCGCTACGGGATCCAGCGGGCGCGTCGATCACGATCGGCGCCTTGAGGAACGGCGCGCCTGCGGCCTGCGCGAACTTGGAACCGAACTCGCCGAAGGTGAGATTCTGGCTGCGCTTCGCAATGAGGGAGAAGGCCGCGGCATCCCAGAAGGCCGTGGATCCGCCGTTGCCGATCACGACCTCGTAGCCGTCGGGAAGGCGGAAAAGCTCAGACAGCCCTGACTGCACTCTGCCGACGAGATCTTTTACCGGTGCCTGGCGGTGAGATGTTCCGAGGATGCTCGCCCCCACGCTCGCGAGATGCGCGAGCTGTTCGGGCCTCACTTTGGACGGACCGCAGCCGAACCGTCCGTCAGCGGGCAGGAGGGAAGAAGGAATGGTCAGATCCGGCATGCTGCCAATTCTATTGGGCCGGTTTCGCACGGAATACCGGGGCTGAGTCGCAGGTTAGGCTTACCGGAAAAGCATGCAGCGTTAGGAGGCGACGATGGCCGATCTCATTGACACCACTGAGATGTACCTCCGCACGATTTACGAGCTTGAAGAAGAGAATATCTTTCCCCTGCGTGCACGGATCAGTGAACGCTTGGGGCACTCGGGGCCGACCGTCTCGCAGACCGTCGGTCGCATGGAACGGGACGGCCTCGTCGTCGTCGAGGGCGACCGCCATCTCGCCCTCACGACGGAGGGCCGGAGTAAGGCCATCCAAGTGATGCGCAAGCACCGCCTCGCCGAGAGGCTCCTCGCCGACGTTATCGGCCTCGATTGGGCCCTCGTTCACGAGGAGGCCTGCCGCTGGGAACACGTGATGAGCGAGTCTGTCGAGCGTCGCATCATCGAGCTGCTCGAGCACCCAACGCACTCGCCCTACGGCAATCCGATCCCGGGCCTCGATGAGTTCGGTGAGCACGCGACTGGCAAATTCTCGGATGGTGTGGTGAACATCGTCAACTTCACGCTCGGGGCTGTGGGTCCGGTCAAGGGCGTCATCCGGCGTCTCGGTGAACCGGTGCAATACGAGGTGGAGTTGCTTGAGCAACTGCGTTCGGCTGGCGTAATGCCGGGGGCGAAGGCCAGCTTCTCAGCAGTCGGTTCGTACGTCCTGGTGGAGGTGGAAGGCCACGAAGACGGCCTCGAATTGCCGAATGAGGTCGCCATCCATATCTATGTGGGAATCTAACAACGCGTTAACGCTTGATTTCGTAGTGCGCCGGCCCCACGGTTGCACAGATTTTCTGGGTTACGCTTGCATTCTTGTAGTTTTGAGAGCCGTTTCGAAAGAGCCAGATGCCGAAGTCACGAGCCATCCAATCCGTGGATGCGAGCGCGCTCTTCTACATACGGCACTGCTGTCAGCACCGGGCGGGTCTCTCCGCGCGTAAGTATCAGGCACTGTCTCACTGACAGTGCCTTTTTATTTGCCCCGACGCCACGCAACACCCTTCCGCTGACTTCTGCTTGGAACGCAAGGTGCATCGAACTGCCTGGAAGCCGTCCAGGTATCGTCGAAAGGATGACAATGCGCACGCTGGTCCTCAATGCGGGCTTCGAACCCCTCGCCGTTGTGTCGTTCAAGCGAGCGCTCGTGCTCGTAATGAACCAGAAGGCGACGATCATCGCGGCGGACGCCGGGCATCCGGTGTTAGCGGCATCCGGTTCGTATGATCGCCCGTCTGTCATCTTGCTGACACGCTACGTGCGTATCCCGAACAGCCGGCTCATCCCGGTGTCGCGTCGGGGTGTGCTTCGCCGCGACGGGCAGCGCTGCGGATACTGCGGGGGAGCTGCTAACACGATCGATCACGTTCTTCCTCGTTCGCGTGGGGGCGCCGACAGCTGGGAGAACCTGGTTGCCTGCTGCCTGCGCTGTAACAACGCGAAGGGCGACCGAACACCGGCCGAGATGAACTGGACCCTGCGAGTGCGCCCGAAGCCGCCGCACGGCACCGCGTGGCTGGTGCGCGGGGTGGAGCGTGCCGAGGTCGAGTGGGAAGAGTTCCTGGCGCCGGCAGCGTAGGTCGTTCAGCAGCGAATGTGACGCGGGCCGTAACCTTTTCGGCAGCACGAACGATTACAGGGTTGTGGGCCGCGCGTCATGCGGGGTTCGCACGGCCGCAAGAGTTAGGGATTCATCTATGTCTTTCTTCACCGTCTTGATTAGTAGCAAGATCGCCCTCGGAGTGCTCGGCGTCGCAGCCGTAGCCGTGGGGGGAACGGCAGCCGTCGCAGCCACCAGCAACCTACCGGAGGCTTCACAGGGGGTCGTTCACTCTGCCAGCGCGACGCCGGATCCGACGAAGTCCGCAAAAGCTGAGACTGCCGAGCCGACTGAGGCACCCAGCGCTACTTCCGCCCCGGAGGGTCCGGACGCCAAGGGTATGGCCGCGTTCGGGCTCTGCAACGCCTTCACGCACGGCGGCCTTGGCACTAAGTCGGTCGCTTACGGATCGCTGGTCACCGCGGCGACGAGTGCGGCAAAAGTCCGCGCGTACTGCGACTCAGTCATTGCTTCCAAAAAGTCCGCCTCACATCGTTCGACCGACACTTCATCGAAGTCGAAGTCGAAGTCTGAGGACGCCACTTCGGAGACCGAGGACACGGTTTCGGACGAGGCTGTCGACCCGGTCTCCCCGGTGCTGCCGACCCAGGCCGCGACGGATACAGATCACAAGAAGGCCGGTCGCCCTTAGCATCTGCATATTGCCGAAGGCCGCCTGGCGACAGGCGGCCTTCGGCTGGTCCGCGTAATCTGCGGCTGTGCACTCGACTGGAGGAAAACGGTGGTGAGGAACGGTGGATCGGATGCAGACGAGCGTTTGCTATTCACAGTGGCCTACCGTCAGCACGCGGCCACGGTCGGCGGCTACTTGCGATCCCAGGGGCTCGCGGATCCGGAAGCGGTCACCCAGGATGTCTTCCTCGCCCTTTTTCCCCGACTGGCGGAAATCAGTGGAGGGGCCGACGGGCTCAGAGCGCTTCTCTTCAGTATCGCCCACGCAAGAGTGGTCGATCATCATCGGCGTCGCAGCAGGGATCCGGGAGTCTCGGAATACAACCCGGAGCGCGACCTGCGCACAACGCATTCGGCCGAGGATATCGCCCTGGCGTCCCACTCGCACGCGCAGGTCTTGCTTCAATCGTTGCCGGACGACTATCGGGAGGTACTCGCGTTGAGAATCATCGCTGATCTGTCGCTTGAGGGCACAGCCCAGATCATGGGCAAAACCGCGGGAGCCGTGAAGCAACTTCAAAGACGAGCGCTCGCCGTCCTCCGCGCCCAGTTGACAATGAATGCCGAGAGCCCATCATGACAAGCTCTGCCATCGAAGATCTGCTGCAGCAATCGGGGCCTGATGACCAGGCGCACTTCCGGGCGCTACTCGAGGAGCTCGAGGCCCTCGGGGCTGGCGATCCTCCCGCCCCCTCGGCTGAGGTGCTTGCTCTCATGGCGCCGTCGACCGGTGTCACGCGGTCCCGCCTCCCTTCGCGACGCCGCATGGCGATCGTCATCACACTGGCCGTCACTGCATCGCTCGGAATGGGTGCTACCGCCGCGGCGGCAGCGATCCCCGAGGTGCGAAGCGCCGCCCAGAACGTGATCCAGGCCGTCATACATGCCGTTGCGCCTAACTTGAGCACGACGACAGCCCCCTCCGGAGCGCCCTCCCGCCGTGCCAATCCTGTTACTACGACCCATTCATCCGGTTCGGATAGCGAGGGGCGGAGCGTCACGAAACCGCCGCGCTCCGCGCGCCAATCCACCACCGCACCATCGTCGCCGCCGAAGGCGACTGTCGTGCCAGCGAACCCGCATGCGACTGACGCGCCCGCCGTTCCTCCCGCGCAGCTCCCCACCGGAAAGAACTCGCCACCTGCGCAGGCGCACGGTCGGTGACCCGACAGACTCCGCTCGACCGACTCGACTAAACTCGTGGCGCCAGCCTCTGTAGCTCAATGGAAGAGCAGTTCCGTCCTAAGGAAACGGTTGGGAGTTCGAGTCTCTCCAGGGGCACCATATGAGGCTTACTAGAATCGCCAACGGATTCGGGCCGGGCGACTTCGAGTGAGTCAACTAGCAAGTCCAAGAGGTCGTTCTCCGGAACTATCGGTTTTTCTGTTCCCGCATGACGATTAACTTCTAGGCGAGCGAGTTCACGAGCCTGCTCGGTCGTTGCGCCGTCACGCAGCGCCGGCCAGCCACTTTGCGCAGCGTGCAGTTCGCGGAGAGGGTGCTTGATCTCATCACCAACGACTTCGTCGACACCCACATAGACGTACTCGAGAATCGTCTGATTTAGTTC
>JBKJLH010000073.1:0-2788 GCA_046597035.1 Lacisediminihabitans sp. | reverse complement strand
GGCAGGCGGCGAGAGCTTCGCGGAGTCCGGGTCGTGCCCGGTTGGTGCCGGTGAGGCCGTGGTCGGTGTAGATCAGGTTCGATCGAACGCCGAGGTTCTCCAGGGCGTTTCGTTGGGCGGTGAGATCTTGCTCGTTCGTGGATACGCGTGCGTATCCGATCAGGAATTCATTCATGCTTCGAACGCTGCTCGTCGGCTCAGCCAGAGGTCAAGAACGATCCCGAAAGCGGCCCCAACCGGGCACCCGTCTGAAGCCGTGAACCCCGACAATTGGCCCATCCTGGAAAACCCAATGTTGCCTTCGATGATCGCCCGGCTTGAGGGCACTTGATTCATGACAATCTCGGGGCCGTCACGTCGCGCGATGACCCGTAAAGCTGCCGCTATATGATCCAGTGGTGCATCCAGCAGAGTTCTATACCGGGATCGTTCCAGAGGTTTATGGCGCGCTTCGGGGTACGCACTTTGGAACGGATCGCTATCGATCGTTCATCGAGGATGAGGGCTTGCCGGCACTGGAGCTTGGATGCGGCGACGACGGGCCGTTCTTCGACCTTGCCAACGAAGGATTTGATGTTGAAGGCGTTGACTCCTCCGCCGATATGGTTCGTGGAGGTCGCCAGCGCCTTGAGTCGCACGGGCTTACCACGCCGATCCACCACCAGCGGATGGAAGATCTGAATCTTGATCGTCAATTCGCATCAATTTATCTAGCCGGGCCCACGTTCAACCTCCTCGCCGACGACGTGACCGCGCTGCGCGCACTCCATGGAATTGCAAAGCATCTATTTCCGGGGGGTACAGCGCTCGTGCCGCTATGGACGCCGCCGCCCACAGCTCCGGAACAATATGGTCTTTTGCGAACCGCGAAGGTGGGCGAGGTTGCAGCCCGATACGTGGTCGAGAGCGAAGATTACGACGTGGCGAACCGCACGAGGACGACCACAGTCCGCTACGAACTTGGAAGCGGAGCGGCCTCGATCGTCGAGCATCGCGATTGGACCATTCACTGGTACGAGCAGGACCGTTTTCGGCGGTTGGCAGCTGACGCAGGGCTTAACGTATCCCTGGCTGTCATCGACTCTGAACAAGTAGAAGCGACACTCAAACGACAAACCGGCAAAGTTTTCAGACGGGCGAAGGCGCAGGATGCGACCAATCAGCTCGATGGCTCTGCTTAGGCCGTTTCTGATGTCGCGGTTTTCGCTTCTACCGCCGCGCTCCGCTACGGCTCCATCAAGCTACGGCTTCATCAAGCTGCGGTCAGGTTCGCGATGGAGGTTCGGCAATTGACGCGTGTTGGGTGGGATCGTGCGTCCGCGTGGTGTTCTTTGTTGGCGTTGGGCGTGAGGTCATTTTTTTGGACAACTGTGACTTTCTTGACACGCCACCGCATCACGATTTTTTTGCCTCAGTTGCCCGCCCAGCCGCTCGGTGCGCTGGGTGCATTCAGGTTTAGGGGGTGGTGGCTGAGCCGAGGGTCACGGAAACAGTTTTCGTCTGCCCGTTGGACAGCACTGTGACGTCAACCCTGGTGCCGGGGGCGTAAGACCGGGTCGCTGCGATTGCACCGGTGGAACCATCAATGCGTTGTTTCCCAATTTGGGTGATGACGTCACCGACTCGGATGCCGGCTTGTTGGGCCGGGCTGCCAGATTGGACGGCGGCGACCTTCGCACCGGCGGCACTGGTGGGTCCGGTGTTGTCCTGAGCACCGGTGACACTGATCCCGAGGATTGCGTGGGTTGCTTTTCCGGTCGTGATGAGTTCGGTCGCGATGCGCGACGCCTCGTCAGCGGGGATCGCGAAGCCGATTCCGATGTTGCCGCTTTGTGCACCGGAACTACTGCCTGCGCTGGTGCCTGCTATCGCGGAGTTGACGCCGACGACGTGGCCGTTGAGATCAACCAGCGGACCACCGGAGTTTCCGGGATTGATCGCAGCGTCCGTTTGGATTGCGTCGAAGACCGAGGCAGAGGGTCCGTTGCCGGTAGTCACCGGCCGGGCCAGTGCGCTGACGATACCGGAGGTGACGGTGTTGGAGAGCCCGAGAGGTGCGCCCATCGCAACAACGGTCTGCCCCACAATCAATGCTGAGGAGGACGCGAACGAGGCAGAGCTCAGGCCGGTGGTCGGTATTTTGATGACGGCGAGGTCGTCAGAGGGGTCCGTACCAACAACTTTCGCAGGTTTTGTGCTGCCGTCAGGCAGAGTCACGGTGATCTGGTTTGCAGCTGCTTGAGTTTGGCTGTCCAGCGTGACGACATGGTTGTTGGTCAGGATGTACCCGTCGGATTTGATGACGATCCCGGATCCAGTGCCTCCTTGGCTTCCGGCAGCGACGTTTATTGTCACGACGCTGGCGCTGATGGCGGCCACTGCCTGAGGGATCGTTCCATCGGCAGTAAGGGCCGGAGCGGCTTGGTGGCTGACAGACAGTCCGCCCGGTGCGGATGTGACGTTGTCCTGTTGGTGCACCAACGTGTAGGTCACAGCAGTGGAGCCAGCACCGACGATAAGAGCGACGAGCAGAACCAGCGTTGTGGTCAGGGACCAGCGGGTCTTTCCGTCAACTGTCGCAGGCGTCGACCGATCGTCTATCGTCGAGGACAGTGCTGGGCTGGCTCCGGCTGATGGGGTGATCTCGTCGGGCCGGTCGCTCGCCCCTTGACCGTGTGGCTCAGTTTGTGCTTGTTCACGGTCGCCAGGCTTGGGGTAGCTCTCGGGATTCGTCATGCCCAAATTCTTGCTCGTCACACTTGGCAGATGCTATGCGATTAGTAGGAGC
>JBKJLH010000206.1:0-15715 GCA_046597035.1 Lacisediminihabitans sp. | reverse complement strand
GTGAGCGAAATCGAGCGCGATTATCCCGACGGGTTCTTCGAGCGTGGGGATCCGGCATCCGATTCCACCTTCTACCGGCTGCCGAGGCTCGTCACGCACATCGACGATTCCGCGATCGGCGCTGTCTCTGAGCTCTACGCGGAACGGGGGATCGGCGGTCCATCGGGGGACTACCGTCGGGTGCTCGATCTGATGTCATCGTGGGTATCACACCTTCGCACCGCCCCGGACGAGCTGGTCGTGTTGGGGATGAATGCCTCCGAGCTCGACGCCAACCCGATGGCCACTGAGCGCATCGTGCAGGATCTGAACAGCGACCCCGTTCTACCGTTTGCCGAGGGGTCCTTCGATGCGGTGCTGTGCTGCGTCTCGATCGACTATCTCGTGCGACCCATCGAGGTGCTCCAAGAAGCCGCGCGCGTATTGCGACCGGGGGGCCAGATCGTCATCACTTTCTCGAATCGATGCTTCCCGACCAAAGCGATCCGCGGATGGCTCGAGACGGATGACGAGGGACGTTGCGGGATCGTGCTGGATTACCTTCGTCGAGCCGGAGGGTTCGAAGACGCGCAGGGGAACCTTCGCACGCCCGCCGCTCGAGGGTACCGAGGCGATCCGCTCTATGCGGTGACGGCCCGACGAGCGGGGTTGTAAAGGCGAAACACCTCGGTAATAGCTCGCAGTGCGTCAAGTGCACTCGGGTCAGTCCCCGTGGTCGGCCCGTTGCTCTCGACCGACTTTGGGCCTCGGGGGTGATTCGTGGATCTGTGCGAGGTTCGTCGGTGGTTGCCAACAGTGAAGGACCGTGGTTTCCACCTCGTCGAGAGTGGGCATTCCGCCGACTGGGGCCGGGCAGCGAGAGTCAGGTGATCTCGGCTATTTCCTGCACTGCCCGGATGGCTCAGCCGCGCAGTGCCGGGGGAAGCAGGTCGCGGGTAAGCGGCGGTGCGATTACCCAGAGCACCTCGGTTACCGCATCGGTCGAGTTCGACCATTCGTGCAGAAGGCGAGCTGAGAACGTAGTCGACTCTCCGGCCACCAGCGGGCGGGGCACCGAGTCGACGACGAGATCGAGCCGCCCTCGCAACACGATTGCGAAGATGGTGACGGCGTCGAGGGCGTAGGCGCCATCAGAACCCCCGCCCGGTCGGAGCAGGGTGCGCATCACCTGGATCAGTTCCTCATCCCGCGGGGTCAGGAGGTATTCATCAATGTCGACTCCGCCCATCTGAAGGGGCGACCCCTCGCGTACCACGGTCTCGGCGGGGTATTCGAAGAGGGTGCCGATGGTGATGCCTATCGCGTCACAAATACGCAGAAGGGTCGGTACCGATACTCGAGAGTGGCCGCGTTCGAGCAGGCTGAGGAATCCCTTCGTCACACCGGATCGCTCGGCGATCTCGAGGAGGGTCAGTCTGTGGGACAGGCGCAACTGGCGGAGCCTCGGGCCGGCCTCGTTCATGCCGGAGGAGGCCTCGGGTGGGTCGGAATGCTGGTTCGGCATACGTCTCCCAGTAGTTGTTCCCGGCTAACCGTTGACAAGTCACGCAGCTTCTGTCACTCTGCATCGGAGTTTAGTAGCACTAAACCTCGCCGCCGTCGTTGAAAAGTGAGGCCCCGATGTCCGACCCCGCCATCTTTGCAGTAGCCAGTCCTCCGGTTTCGCACGGGATCGGGGTGCCGCGTTGAAAGCCATCGTTTTCGAGGCACCGGGATCAACGCCCGTTCTCGCGGAGGTGCAACTCGCGCCCCCGAAGGCCAGCGAGGTCGAGGTGACCATCATCGCCGCGGGAGTCTGCCATTCCGATCTGCACGTCATCTCCGGGGATTGGGACATCTCGACGCCCGTCGTACTTGGTCACGAGGGATCGGGTATCGTCAGCGCGCTCGGGCCAGACGTCACCGATCTGGAGATCGGCGATCACGTCGTTCTGTCATGGGTGCCCGCCTGTGGCGTCTGCCGTTACTGCCTGGCCGGCAGGCCCGCGCAGTGCGTTCTGGTGGCAGAGGTGGTCGCGCCCCTCGGTGTGCTGCACGACGGAACCAGCAGGCTGTCACAGGAAGGCCGCGTCCTCCACCACTACCTTGGCGTCTCCTCCTTCGCCGAGCGGGTCGTTGTACCGGTTTCCGGCGCTATCCGAGTGCGCAAGGATGCCCCGCTCGACGTCCTCGCACTCGTCGGCTGTGCCGTCGCCACTGGTGTCGGGGCGGTGACCAAGACCGCGAACGTGCAGCCGGGGTCTACCGTCGCAGTGATCGGCTGCGGCGGTGTCGGACTCAATTGCATTCAAGGCGCCCGACTGGCCGGCGCCGCGCGGATCGTCGCCGTCGACATCATGCCGGAGAAGCTCGAGCTCGCCCGCCGACTCGGTGCCACGGATGTCATCGATAGCAGCAGCACGGATGCCGTGGCTGCGTTGAAGGAGGCGGTACCGGAGGGCCTCGACTACGTCTTTGACGCCATCGGCAAGATCTCCACCACCGAGCAGGCAATCGCCGCCCTCGGGCTCGGGGGAGCAGCCGTGATCGTGGGACTCCCGCCCACCGGGCAGCACGCCCGATTCGACCCTCTTGCCCTCGCCGAGGCCGATCAACGCATCCTCGGCTCGAACTATGGGTCTGTCGTTCCGCAGCGAGACATCCCGTGGCTGGTCGACCTCTATATGTCGGGCGAGCTCGATCTCGAGTCTCTGGTCTCCGCGCGTCGTCCGTTGTCCGAGGCCCCGCAGGCTCTGGCCGACCTCGCCGCCGGGCACGCGCTTCGCCAGTTACTTGTCCGCTCCTCAGCCCCCGTCGAATCGGAGTAGAAGTGTCCACCGTCTCAACGCCCGCCACCGATCACAGCGGCGGCCTCGCCCGCCGCAGCGTCACACCCTTCGAAGTGGGTGCGCAGAGCGTCGCCAATGTCGCTCCCAGCGCCGTCATCGCGTTCGGTCCGGCCCAAATGGCCGCATCCGCCGGGAACGGTGCGTGGTTCTCCTTCTTCATCGGTACCGTCATTGCGCTGGTGATCGCTTTCTCGATTGTCACCTTCGCTCGCCGCCGGGCGGGAGTCGGATCGCTCTATTCGCTCGTGCGTCCCGCCCTCGGCCCGACCGGATCCTTCGTCACCGGCTGGGCCCTGTTCCTCGGAGTGGTCGGCATCGCCGCTGGATCCCTCTGCGGCGCCGGGTTCTTCCTCTCGACCCTCCTCAGCCATTTCGGCCTGACCTCATTCCATGGCATTCTCGGGCAAATCATCCTCGATCTGCTGCTGCTCGCAGCGGCGATCTTCCTCACCATCACGAGTGTTCGCGTGTCAGCCCGGGTGTCCGCAACACTAGAGGTGATCTCGATCATCGTGATCACGGTGACCCTCGTCATCATCTATTTCAAGAGCGGCAACGTCTTCGACACCGCCCAGTTCACGCTGACCGGGTCGACCTTCGGCGGCATCGTCTTCGCCATCGTGATCGCAATCCTCGGCTTCGTCGGATTCGAGAGCGCGGCATCGCTCGGGGCCGAGTCCAAGGACCCGTTCCGCGCCATCCCGCGGGCCGTCATGGGCAGTGCCATCCTGGCGGGTTTCCTCTACATCTTCGCCACCTACTCGCAGGTGGCGCAGTTCAAGGGGGGAGCCGCTGCACTGGCCAAAAGCGCATCACCCATGGATGACCTCACCAGCCAATGGGGCCTCGGGTTTCTGCAGCCGGTGCTCGATTTCGGCTTCTGTGCATCGTTCTTCGCCGTCGTCGTGGCCTGCATCACAGTGGGGGCCCGAATCTTATTCGGCATGAGCAACGAGGGCATCCTTCCCGCTTTCCTTGGCCACGCGCATCCGCGACACAAGACACCCTCGAAGGCGATCTGGCTCGTCGTACCGATCGTCGCGATCCCGGCGGTCGCGGCGCTGTCGACGGGAGTAGCCCCACTTTCGGCGACCACCTACATCGACACCGTCGGCGTCTTCGGCTACATGGTTAGCTACGCCCTGGTCTGCATCGGGGCTCCGTTCTTCCTCAAGAGGCTCGGCGTCAAACGCGTGCTCCTCGCGACCGTGATGGGAACGATCGGTGCAGCGTCGCTCGCCTACGTGTTCTACGTGAACATATTCCCGGTACCGGCGTACCCGTTCAACACGCTCCCGTACTACTTCCTCGGTGGCCTCGTGATCGGGATCGTCGGTTACGCGATCCTGCGTGCGCGACACCCGGAGGTCGCGGAACGTGCGGGTACCTTCGCCGACGATTCGGCCGCTCTCGAATAGGGCTCTTCTGCCACCGTCTGAATGAGTTGTTTCGCTGCAACACGGCTCACGCCTGTTCGAGGCGGTCCGTGGTTCGGCGATTCCCGACTGCGGCGCGGCGTGATGTTCACGGCGCGTATCAAATCGGCAACGGATGCCAGGAAGATCATCGGCATCTCCGTGGCCGCACGGAATAACAAGGTGCGGCAACGTGCGTTCTCCGAGCGCATCGGGGAACTGATGGCGAGGTACACGAACCAGCGGCTGACCTCCGCTGGGGTGATCGCCGAGCTGGTGAAGGATCAAATGGAGACGATGGCGCCGCGATACGCGGAGCAACCCGAATGATCGACTGAGCAATCGCGGTGACGACAACACGGTGATGATAACAATCCATTTGATCGGGCGCCGGTACCAAAAGGATTTAGTGGTGACGTCTGTTTCGCCCTCCTACTCGGGCTTACGATTCCGGTGTGATCTGGACCTCGGGTTCGCGGTCGGACGGTAGGTGGACTTCATTGCTTTGCTCATGCAACTCTTGTGCACGGCATCGTCGATGAACAGGACGTCGCTGTTCCCCAACAACCGAACTCGCGATCTTGGAACAAATCTCCGGTTGAGGGAGGTTTCATACTCAGTAGTCGTCCGAATCCTCCCGAGCAGGGAGACTCTCGATAGTTTTGGGTCAAAACCTCCCAAGTCGGGTAGATTATTACCGGAGGGTGCTCAGAAACCTACCCGGCCGGGTAGATAAAGTAACGGCGCGCATATTGGATTTATGGAATCACCTCGAAAGAAGCACACAGGAGAAGCTGGTCACGGTGGAGAATTCGGCTTGCCGGTCACGAGGGAGGCTGAAGTCCAGCTTGTACCTCCGGAGCCGAGTGCGAACACCAGTGGTATCCGCATTGGTGAGCTCAGCGGAGAGCTCGGCATTCCGATCAAGACACTGCGACGAATGGCTGACAAGGGGGAGATACCATCGAGCCGAACGGGGGGTGGTCATCGCGTATTCGACCTTGATTCGATCCGTTCTGTTCTCACGGGCGAGCTTCCCCAGGCGACAATCGTTCCTCAGAGGCCACCCGATTGGCAAGGAAGATTCGCCCTTGACGGTCTTGACGAGGCCGAGGTGTGGGTTGGTGCCGTGTCGGAGCTCGAATTCGATCGTCAGAGTGAAGGTGGACGAATTGCCAGTTATGGCTTCACCGAGATGCTGAACAACGCGATCGATCACAGCGGGGGAACAGCGGCGATGGTGCAGGTGTGGCTGTCGGGAAGCGAGATTTCATTCCGGGTTACCGATGACGGAGAAGGGGTCTTTGCGCACTTGCGTGAGGGCCTCGGACTTGACCGGGTGATCGATGCCGCAGGCGAGTTGACCAAGGGCAAGCGGACCACTTGGAGTGAACGCCATTCTGGCGAGGGCATCTTCTTCACGTCGAAAGCTGTAGGCATGTTCAGGATCTCGGCCAATGGCTTCCGAATGACTGTCGACAATGCTCGCGATGACACGGGGCTTGGTATTTCGCGCATCGACTCAGGCTCGGTAGTGGAAATGAGCATCCCACTCCCGCCACTTCGAACACTCCGGTCTGTCTTCGAGATGTTTACCGACGAACATCAGCGATTCTCGAAGAGCCGGCCAGCTGTGAAACTGTTCGGGTCTGGGCTGAGCTTCGTATCCCGGTCCGAGGGCCGCCGGGTGATGGATGGGATGACCGGCTTCGAGGATATCGACATCGATTTTGCCGGCGTCGACGATGTTGGTCAGGGCTTCGTGGATGAAGTGCTGCGCGTGTGGCCGTCACAGAATCCGAATGTGCAAGTCAACCCGATTAATATGAACGACGCTGTGCAGTTCATGGTCCGAAGGGCGCTACCGAAGCCCGACCGATCCGTCTGATGAGCTCTGTCAAGCCCCGGCTTTAATGGAAGGTTGGTTAGACCCGTTCCATTGGTGTGATGGACGGGGTGGTGCTGTTCAGGAATTCGTTCTGAACCTCGATGGGTGGCCGATGACCGATCTTGCCGTGAAGCCTGCGGTGGTTTAACCAGTCGATGTATTCGGCCGTCGCGATCTTTCAGGTCGTTGATGCCCCACCATGGCCCTTTGTTGCGGATCAGTTCGGCTTTGAACAGCGAGTTGAGCGCCTCGGCGTCGGCGAGACGGTCGGTGTGCAGGCTGGTTATGAGTTGCCAGCCCCCGACACGACGGGCGAACATATCGATCGCAAACGTCGCGTAAACCCAACCGGAGAACGTCCGGATGTAGGTGATGTCGGCAACCCAAAGTCAATCCGAGGCGGCCCTGGAGAACCGACGTTCGACCAGGTCCGGAGGCCGGTCCACCAACGGCCCTGGGATTGTCATCCGGGATCCTTTGGCTCGACGGATACCGCGAAGGCCCTCCCGTTTCATCAGCCGTTCGACCGTGCAACGGGCGACCTTGTCGCCGTTCCGACGCAGCTCGGCGTGAACTTTCCGAACCCCGTAAACATCGTGGTCGAGCGTGTGGATCTGGTGAACCTCCTCGGACAAGACTTCCTCGGACAAGACCTCATCCGACAGGGTTCGCTTCAACGGCGGCCGTCCCTTCATGCGCGTAATACATTTGCTGGGCGATCGGCAGATACCTGCAGACCGGCACGACCGGCAAACGCGTCCTTGTGATCACCGATGAACTTGATCATCTGTTCAGCGGGCGGCCCGGCTCCGTGAGCTGAAGAAAGCCGAGGCTGCTTTCACGATCGCATTCGCCCGCCGAAGCTCACGCACCTCCCGCTTCAACGCGACCACCCGGGCATGCTCATCCGTCGTCGTTCCTCGGCCGCGCCCCTTCGTTGATCTCGGCTCGGTGACCAAAACTAAGGCAGACCATTAGTTACACCCGCGCCCAGATGGTCAACGGCTGTCTGAGCTCGAACCCCGTTATCTCTGCGCGATAATTCATCGATTTGAATGCTGGGAGTTTGATGATTTTCCTTGACCTTCCCCTTACTGGAATGCGGAATATTTCAATAGAAGATAGTTTCGAGCGGTGCCGGTTACGGCTTGGCCGAACGTTTTCCGTCTGGAAGGCGCGAACGTGTCGATAAATTCAAAGCTGGCGAGCAGCAAAGCGGTATGGATTGGCCTGGCGCTCGTTTTGATTCCCGTGCTGTGTTGTGCTGCGCCGTTGCTGCTGGGTGTTGGTGTAGTCGGGGTGGTGTCGGGAACTGCGGCGGCCTCGACTAATTTGCTGGTGGGTGGCGTCGTGGCCCTGGTCGGGGTGGCAGTCGTCGTCGTTTGGCAATTACGACGTCGGATGCGGGCGATCCGGTTGCCTCGAGATGAGGGTGACTGCTGTGCACCCTTGAGGCCATTGGTTTCTGAAGATGTGTCCGAGCTGACACATGCGGTAGATCGTTGATCGGCATGAGCGGAGCATCTTCGACTGCACGCAAACGTCATTTATTGCGCCTCTGTCTTGTAGCTGCGACCTTCGCGGGGATGAGTTTGGCGCTGGTCGGCTGTGCCAGTGCGACCACTGCGCCTGCGTCGAACGCCGGCAGTATTCCGGGTGTTTCAACGGGTCAGACTTCCACATCTATCTCAGCGAAATCCGCAGACGGTGTCCCTGTGCATGTTCCGAATGCGAAGCCGTCAGTGTTGTTTTTCTTTTCGGTTCAGTGCGGATCGTGCGGGCCGGAGAGTCGTATTCTCGCGGAGGAGCAGCGGACACATCCGGAACAGGCCAATTACGTACTCATCGATGTGGAAGCCGCAGAGTCGTCAGCCACAATCAATTCTTTCTTGGCCAAAAACCAGGCTTCCAACTTGGCGTATACGACGGACAAGGGCGCGCGTCTGCTCAACGCTTACCAAGTTCACGCGCTCAGCACTGTGGTCGTGACAGACCCAGCGGGGAAAGTTCCCTATCGTGCAGTTGACCCGAACGCTACCGAAATTCGGCTCGCATTGGTGAAAGCTGGCACCAAGTGAGTGGACTTCTATTGCTTGCGTTCGGGGCAGGGTTGTTGGCGCCGGTGACGCCGTGCGGTTTCGCTGTATTGCCCGCGATTCTTGCGTACGGAACAAAGTCTGCTAGCGCCAAGAGCCAAGGCTGGTGGGCGATTCTCGCCCGCGGACTCCGTGCCGGGCTAGCCCTGACTCTCGGGTTCACCGGTACCTTCACTGTGGTTGGGCTTCTCATCGCTGCCGGTCTTCGGCCATTGATCGGCGCAATACCGTGGGTAGCTGCTGTCCTTGGTGCTGTGTTCGTTATCGTCGGAGTCGCTCTGTTTGCCGGGCTGAAGGTTCCGCTGGGGCTAACTCGGTTGAGTTCTATTCGCAAAGACAACGGACCGGGTGGGATGGTCGCTCTGGGCGTTGGGTATGCGCTGGCGTCGGCGTCGTGCAGCCTTGCACTCCTCCTGGCGGTTGTTTCCCAGGCCCTTTCCGGCACCGGGTGGGGTAGCGTCTTGCTGGTCTTCGCCGCCTATGCTGTGGGCTCCAGCATTCTTCTGCTCACCCTTTCGATCGGCACTGCGTTCGCCGGCAACGCTCTGACACTATACGTGCGTCGTTTGGTTCCGCACATGACCCGCATCACGGGGACGGTACTGGCTCTTTCGGGTGCCTACCTTGTGATCTACTGGATCCCGCAATTATTCGGGGGCGCCCCGGGAATTACAGTCCTATCAGAGCCTGCCAGTGCGTTGTCAGACTGGATCGGCAGTAATCAAATCACGATCGTCAGCATCGCGGTTGTGATGGTTCTGGCGATCGTCGTTGTAAGCGTTGTCAAAAAAGTTGCATCACGCAGAAAAAGCGTTTCGAAATAGTGGACGGGACAACGCGGGGGTGTGGCGACCGGCGGCGAGCCCACTCGGGTTCAGAAGATTGAGAGTCACCTGTGCACCTAGAAGAACGCGGGGTTAGCTACCGGAGGTGTCATCACAGGTAGCTGCAAATCTGTTCCGCATCACACGCTGCAGGGTCAGCTGCAGCGACGGCCGTGTGGTAGCCCGCTACTGTCGCTCGCAGGGCGATCAGTTCCTCTATCTGTTGATCCAGGCTTTCAAGCTGGTTGGCCAACATCGCGCTGACATGTAGGCATGGGGCGGCACCATCGTCTCGCACCTGAAGAATGTCCCCGATCTGCGCCAATGTCAATCCAGAAATTCTGCTCCGGCGAATAAAATCCAGCCTCGAGACGGTGTCATGACCGTATTCGCGATAACCGTTTGATGTCCGGTCGGCCCTCGGAAGTAAGCCGCGGCCTTCGTAGAAACGCAGCGTCTTCGTCGTCATACCGCTTAGTTCGGCCACTTCACCGATCCGCATCACACACCATCCATTCGTTGCCAGATAAAAACGTACCCTTGACCTTCCCGCCCACTGGAAGGTACAGGATGAATTCACAGCAGTTACCCGTACCGGAGGAAATATGCCCCACAGCACAATGACTGACTATGCCCTTGCGATCATCGGCTCCGGCGGCGGGGCGTTCGCTGCGGCGATAAGAGCGACCAAGGCGGGTAAACGGGTTTGAACCGTTCTGGATTTGATGGAGAGTCGCGCTATTTGATTTCGACCGCCCGCTGGTGGTCGGTTCGTTCAGCGTAGAACGACTCCTCGAACTCGGAGGGTGGGACATCGCCGAGGTAGCCGTGGAGGCGTTGTATGTTGTGCCCGTGCACCCAGCCTAGGGTGGCAGGTCGAGGTAGAACGGGTTCTCGCGGGGCGTCAGCTGGCTCGGGAAGTAGTCGTTGGTAGAGGTCCGGGCCTCGGTCTGGCAGACGGTCGCGGTGAGCACACCGTCGCAGCCTCCGTAACTTTCCATCCAAGCCGAGTCGTATGTCGAGTAAATTTGGCTGCCATCGGCGGCGTTAGGGTCGAAGATCTCACCGACCCAGAACGTTATCGACACGATCCGGGTGTGCCACGGGTAGGTTCCCGCGATGGGGGCGGTCGGACTTGGACTTCCGGAATGCGTCGGGGAGACTACGCTCGGGTTGATCGACGGGGCTGGTGTTCCCGTTCCCGGTCGCAACACGATCCAGAGTACGGCGAGAACTGCTACTGCGGTCAGTAGGACGGTGGCCCGGATTACGCGCCGACGGGGATTTGCGTCCACGGCCTCGTCGTCTTCCGACACTCACCGTCCTCCTTGGTCCAAGCTGACAGGGGTTTAAAACAGCGGAAATGGAGACTTCTTCTATATTGCGACGTCCAATGGTCAAGAACCATAGTGGACCTCATTGGTTCGTCGCGTGTTTGAATGGCGGGCTCGTCGTGAAGGTCTAGGGGCATTTCTCTCCGCCGACGCTGTCGATCATGACGATCGTCAGCCTCAAGCTGCCCCCAGCGCGTTGGCTATCGGGTGGTGTCAATAGCTTGACCGTTCATAGGGCGTGGGATGGGTGGTGGAGTTTTAGCACTGGTGCTGCTGGTGTGGTGGATGAGAATGGCAGAAACCGACCGGGCGTTGTTAACCGTTTGGGGAAGCTCGTCGTTCCATACGCTCACTTTCGGTACCACCGCGGTCGTTAGCTGCATCGAGCGTGTCACGCATGTCAAGCTACCTAAACGCATTACGGGCGTTCACGTATATTTAGCCGCATGATGTCGCGCATGGTGTCCGCTGCGATTGTGTCGACTGCGTGTGTTTTGTTCCTGACTGCGTGTGTGCCAGTGATGCCTCCGACATCTGCCGGGCTGGTGGCTGCGCCTCACAGCCCCGCGTCTTCAGCAGTACCAGAAGGCGCAAAATTCGTTGTCTTCCCTGCTGGGGCAATCCCGGACTACCAGCTCGGCGATCCGTACGATCCGCCGCCCGGGGTGACCGTGGTCACACGGGACAGCACCCAGCCGGTCGCTGAGGGGATGTATTCGATCTGTTATATCAACGGCTTCCAGACCCAGCCGGGCGCGACTTGGCCAGGCAGCCTACTCATCCAGAACGGCGACAGAGCGCTCGTCGACCCCAACTGGCCTGACGAGCACATCATCGACATTTCCACCTCAGCCAAGCGGACCGCTGCCGCGAGTAGGCAGTTCGCCTCGATCGATGCCTGCGCGGCCGCCGGATATGTTGCCGTCGAGTTCGACAACCTGGACTCCTACACTCGCTCAGCCAACCAGTTGTCGCTGGATGACGCTGTCACCTTCGCCACCCTCCTTGTGCAGCACACCCACACAGTGGGCCTCGCGGCCGGGCAAAAGAATACCGGGGAGCTGGGCACACGGGGCCGGGACCAGATCGGCTTCGATTTCGCTGTGGCAGAGGAATGTGACCAGTTCCGTGAGTGCTCCAGCTACACCGACGTGTACGGTGCGCGGGTGATCGATATCGAATACAGCGATGCCCTACGCCGCCCCTTCGCCGAGGTGTGCTCCGATGCCACAACACCACGATCCACAATCCTTCGCGACCGTAAACTCACCTCGCCAGGCTCGGCAGACTACGCCTACCAACACTGTTAGCGGCTCGCTTTGATGGCGTCAGAGGGGAACGCAGGCGTATCCCGCGCCCCGCACTGGCATCGAACTTCAATCGCCTTTCCCAAACCAGACCAGAGTCAAACTTGTTCCCCAATCCGATCCCGGCCAGTGTCTCGGCCGACCGCGTCAGCTCAGGTGATGTACCAGGGTCGATCTATTTCTCTTCCAGCCAGACCTTCGGAAACAGGTCTTGAAGAGCACCTCCAACGCATAGAGCGGTCCCTTTGTGAACAGTGCCAGCGCGTTGTGCTTCGGCCAGGAGAACTGCGCCGGTCGGGGAGAATGGGCCGATGACGTACGACGATGCAATCCTGCGTACTCGGCTCTTAGGGGCGTATGACGCACAACTTCGAACCGAGGCGGAAGCCCCGAATGCTGTCAAGGTCACCCGTCTTGGTCCGCTGTGGTTAGTGACTTTTATGGGAGGGCGAGGTTTCATTACGTACCAGCACCTCGGCGATGTAACGACCGAAATTGTTCGGCGTCTCGTGACGGACGCGTTGAGTTACTTCGTATCCGAGCCCGGCATAGAGCAGGTCGAGTGGAAAACCCGCGGTCACGACTTTGCCCCCGGGCTGCATGAAGCTCTCTTGGACAATGGTTTCGTTCCGGAAGCGCCCGAATCGATCATGATAGGGCAGGCGCTAGCTCTCGCGGTCGATGTTCCGCTTCCCGCGGGAGTGATAGTGCGACAGGTGACGGAGGAATCGGATGTGCGTGCCATGAGTGCGATGCAGGATGAGGTCTTCGGTGATCCCGTTTCAAAGGACATGGCCAACTCCTTACTTCAGCGGCTTTCCGATGCCGATGGGATGGAGCTTTGGGTCGGCGAGGCCGATGGCGCAATCGTGACCGCGGGGCGACTTGATCCAGTTCGGGATTCTGACTTCGCCGGGATCTGGGGCGGTGCGACGCGTGCCGAATGGCGTGGTCAAGGGATTTATCGGGCGGTGACGGCAGCCCGCGCTCGCTCAGCCCGTCGCATGGGAAAGACCTTGATTCACAGCGACTCGACTGTCTACTCGCGTCCCATCCTTGAACGATCCGGCTTTATCGCAGTGTCAACAACGACGCCCTATCAGTGGAAGCGATAACCCCAAGAATCCTCCGCGTTCGCGAGCACGACTTACTTCAGGTTAGCCAGCTTTTTCGCAGCGGACCCCCTCGGATTCTTCCTCCAACCCAGGGACACATGCCAGCCAACGTTCCGCTAACGGGCGACCTTTCTGGCCAAAAGTAGTCTCCAGCGCGCCGTCCTTAGCGCTCAAAATACCGTCCGGTCACCGTCCGGTAAAGCGACGAACATCGCTTGCACCCTTAAATCGTTAGCGGTGTCATCAAAGGCGCGTTCGATTTGCTCAGCCGGACGGGATCTTCGAAATGACGCGGCCAGATAGAGTCCTGGCATGCCGATCCAGTCCTTCAATACGAGCCCAAGCACAAGCACCAGGCCAGAGTTGCACACATTTCGGCCAGGTTTGGCGTGGCGCTTGACCAATATTGTTCCGATAATCGCGCTACTTGCATTGGTACCGTTCGTCCTTTCGGGCGGGCCGTCGAAAGAGTCGATTCCTTTCGCGATTGTCGTGCGTGCCTTTGGTCCTTGGATCGCCGTTCGAAGCTGGATCTCTCGCGTGTCGTATTCGCGTTCAGAAGTTCATGTTGTCGGACTTCTCTGGTCTCGTCGCATCCAATTGGACGACCATATCTCAGTCGAGACTCGGGCTTCGGCGCCCTCCATTCTGTGGCAAACAAAAGCTGGTCACCTCTTCCGCAGTCCACTCACTGCCTTGGCAAGCGGATACACGATCTTGCCGTCGAAGGTATTTCGCTTCAGGGCGTTGTATCTTGAGCAGCTATCTCTTTGGGCGTCCGCTTCCCAGTAAATAGATCGCGCAGCTTCATTTCTCGTTCGTGTCGATTCAGGAGCGAAGTCCGGAACAGTCCAAGACGCCGCAGATCTGTCGCGTTGGTCGTTCGTCTTACGAGCGGCCCTTTCGGCTAAAAAGTAGTCTCCAGCGCGCTATTTTGAGCGCTCGAAATCCCGTAAGGTGACCGTCCCGCAAATGGACGTTTTTGAAGCAGAATTTCTGATGTACCTCATCTGGGCAGCTCCCCGGTAAAGCTCTACCTTTGGGGACTGAAGCGATTCCACCCGTTCAGTTACCGGTGGCAAATTTACGCTCCAGCCAATCGGCGAGCGGCACACGATCGCTGGTCAGGATTCCGAAGTGATCACCGAGACTGGCCGGGACCGCTTGCGCAACTGTGTCGTACTCGACCCACTCGACCGTGACGGTTTGGTTTCTTCGTTTGAGTTGCTTCCACAGCCTTTTGGTCCCAGCCGCTGACACTCGACGATCGTTGACAGCCTGGGATATCCGGATGGGCACCTGAATTTCCAGATCGGGGTGCATCCGTTTCAATGCGGCTGTCAGCCTCGGTTTGCGGGAGAGAATGCGGAAGTACTTACGCCCCGGCAACCCACCCCAGGAGTCGGGCTCGCTCAACTCGACCCGGGTTTGCGCGTCAATTGTGTCTGTGAACAGTTGGAGTCCGAGCGGCGTGAAGACTTTTTGTTCCAGCTCAATAGCCAGGCCAGGGTCACTGGCAAGGGCACCAACGATGGCAAGCGGCAAGAACGCCAAGTCGGGCGCGGCCGGCAACAGAGACAACAGGAGAAGGCGCTCTTGCGCAGAAGCTGGCGCGATCGCGGCGACAGCGAGAAGTGTGAGCTCCGCGGTCCAGGTTGGGGCAAGGTGCGCGGCGAATAGCGCAGCCTGCCCGCCTTGCGAGTGACCGACGATCACGAAACGTCGAGAGATGATTTCTTGTCCAGTCGCTGTTTCGCGATTATGAAGGCCACGAACTGCTCGGACGATGTCCAGCACTCCGCGTGCTTCCGAGGTCCCGAAAAGATAAGGATGTGGGCCGCGAGTGCCGAGCCCCTCATAGTCGGTCATAACGACCGCCCAGCCCCGGTTGAGGAACTCGTTCAACAGCCCATGAGGTGCCGCATTGATCTTGCGGTGAACGGTCATGGGCGGATCGGTCGGGTCACCGACGTCACCCAGCTCTTCCGAGTCCAGCGAGGGAGCACCGCGATCTGCAACGCCGACAGTCCCGTGCGACCAACTCACGACCGGCCAACCACCCGTTGGCGGGTTTCCCTTGGGTATTGCGATGACTCCGGAAACACCTATCGGCGCCCCATCAGACACGCGCGTGGACTGATAGATCACAAGCTCGCACGCTGCGGCAGACTCCAACGCGGCAGCTCCCGACATTGTGCGCACACGGATGACGTCACCATGTTCACCCACCAAGTCGGTGGCGCCGACTTGATAGAAGGGATCCACAGGCTCCGTGTCTACAAGGAGGCCCATCAGGGCCGAAAGCAGACGTCGGCAACATTACGGTCGCGTGCAGGCGAATAAGAGCTCACCGGACAACTATGGCTGGCCACCACGAAGAGCGTCAATACGACCGACAGCAGTCCTTCCCGAAAGACACAGTCTCGGCACAATTGACCGCCGGATGGCCAGGCACCAGATCTCTCGCACTGGAAGTCGGGCGTCGCGAAGGCGGTGTCACCAGTTCGATTTTTTGTTTCACTAGTTTTGCCATTGCTGCACGCCGGTGTGTCGATTTGAAGGCGTATTAAGACTGTGTCGCACTTACGCGAGAACCGGGCGGCGGACAAGATGCAATCGGCTTGCGGCCCAGATGAGTGCGGCGAACACGATAGCGGCAACAGCGATTGCCGCAGCGTAGAGCGCGACGACGCCGTAGCCCTGTGCAGGGTTGAGGAACGGGTAGGGGACCCATCCGTCGGTTGCGCCGCGGATGAGGACAACGATGATCCAGACGACCGGGTAGATCAGTGCGACCCAGAGTTTGTTCCACGGGAGGGCACTGCGGTCGCTGAAGATCACCCAATCCAGCGCAGCGTAAAGGGGCAGGATCACGTGGAGCACAGTATTGGCCCAGGCCAGGGTTATG
>JBKJLH010000094.1:0-14292 GCA_046597035.1 Lacisediminihabitans sp. | reverse complement strand
AGCGGTTGCCGCTGTGCCAATCGAGGGCGACGAGCCCGTGGCCGCCGACCGGCTGGTCGCGGACCAGTTCGGTGAGGTACTGGTGCACGCTCAGCCCGGCATCCTTCGCGGCCTCGTGGCAGCGCGGAGGAACCTGATTGGCCACGTACCAGGCGAAGATATCGCCGACGCCGGACTGGCCGGCCTCGTAGCCGTAGAGCCCGGAGACGATGCCGCCATCGACGACACCGCACATACCCGGCACCTCGGTGAGCACGTCGGAGTTCATCACGTGGCAGGTGGAAGTACCCATGATCGCGAGCATCTGGCCGGGCTCCACGGCCTGCGCGGCGGGAGCCGTCACGTGGGCGTCGACGTTGCCCACGGCGACCGCGATGCCCTCGGGAAGGCCGGTCCATTCCGCCGCCTGCTTCGACAAGGTGCCGGCGGATGCCCCCAACTGGCCGATCTCGTGCGCGACCTTGTCATCGGCGAAGCCGGCGAACGCCGGATTGAGGGCGCCGAGGAAATCGCGACTCGGATACGCGCCATCCTGCAGGATGCCCTTGTACCCGGCGGTGCAGGCGTTGCGGACGTACCGGCCGGTCAGCTGCCAGACGATCCAGTCGGCCGCCTCGACCCAGTGGTCCATCCGGGCGTAGAGTTCGGGATCCTCCTCGAGAATCTGAAGTCCCTTAGCGAACTCCCACTCGCTGGAGATGAGGCCGCCATAGCGCGGCAGCCAGCTCTCCTGGCGGGCCGCCGCGAGTTCGTTGATACGGTCGGCCTGGCCCTGTGCGGCGTGATGCTTCCAGAGTTTCACATAGGCATGCGGGCGATCCCCGTACTCCGGCAGCTCGTTGAGCGGCGTTCCGTCGGCGAGCACTGGCAAGGGTGTGCTCGCCGTGAAGTCAGTGCCAACACCGATGACAAGTGACGGGTCGATTCCGGATTCCGCGATGGCGGCCGGCACGGCGACCTTGAGTACCTCGACGTAGTCGGACGGCACCTGGAGCGCCCACTCCGGCGGCAGGACCGCACCGGTCGAGGCCAGTACCGTGTCCATCACCGCGTGGGGATAGTCGTGGGTGCCGGTGCCGAGCTCCGCACCATCCGAAACCCGCACCACGACCGCACGACCCGACAGGGTGCCGAAATCGACGCCGATGACGTACTGCTCGATCCGGCTGTCTGGCGCGAGGCTGTCTGGCGTGGGGTAACTCACCTCGGGGACTCCTTTGTCGAGCTGGGCATTCGATTGGGCATACGCAAATTGTGAGCGATCACATTTTGCGCAATGTGAGCGATCACATCCATCGCCACACTAGTGCTTCCCCGCGAAGCTCACAACCCGAGCTGTTCACGTTTCTCCGCTGCCTGTCCCACCCACTCACCCCGTTACTGCACGAAATGCAGGATCGCATGTGACAGCTGTGACGCATGCAGCACTTCACGCAACACCCGTCACGGCCGGTCCTGCATTTCGAGCAGCACCGAACGTGCACAGCACCGCTTCCACCTGGTCGCCCTGCACAACTCCTTCAATCCTTGGTGGACACGACGGCGAACCCCGCATTCTCAAGGCTGCGCGTTCAAACGCCCCGGGATTGCAGGAGTTGTGCAGAAGTGAGACCGAACTGTGTGACGCGCTGCGCCGGGCACGGAAGAAACGCCGCCGGTGCGACTCGGGAGGTTCGCGCGAAGGATCTCCAGGGAAAGGTACCGAAGTCCTCCATCTTCGGAGGGATGACGGGGATGGTCGCCCCTGATACGGGCAGTTCGTGCAGCAAAGTGAGGTTCTCGACTGCGTGGATGCCCGCCGCGAGCAGCAGCGGATGGGCGGTTAGTTCGCCCCCTGACTCGACATCGTCGATGTTGAGTGAGTCGATTCCGACGAGGGTCACCCGCTGTTCGGTGAGGTGAGGTGACATGAGGTGAGGTGCGCTCGGTGAGGAACGGCGCCCCCGAGCATCCTCCGGTGTGCCAAATAGACCACTCCAGCCGGTGTCGAACACGACTGCCCTTCCCCCGACATCTCGCTCGACGAAAGCGTGCTCGACCGAGCACCAGTTCTCGATACGGACGATGGGCGCCCTTCTCGACCAGCGGAGATGCCGGGTCTGGGCGTGCCCTACGGCGAGGTTATGAGCCTGTGGTGGATGCGTCTCAGAGGGCTGAAATGCGATCGAGCGCTCTACGCACGTCCGCGACGAGGTCATCGACGCCCTCGATTCCCACCGACAGCCGCACCAGGTTCTCCGGCACGGCCAGCGCGGTTCCGCGCACGGACGCGTGGGTCATCTCCGTCGGATACCCGATCAGCGACTCGACTCCCCCGAGCGACTCCGCGAGCTGGAACAGCTCTGTGCCCTCGGCAAATGCCCGCGCGGCGATGGGACCGCCGGTGAGGGCCACCGAGAGCATGCCACCGAAGCCGCGCATCTGGCGGGCGGCGAGCTCGTGACCGGGGTGGTCGGCGAGGCCCGGGTAAAACACACGCTCGACCGAGGGATGCCCGACCAGGGATTCCGCGATCTCCTGCGCGTTCGCGGAGTGGCGGTCCATGCGTACGGCGAGCGTCTTGATTCCGCGAACGGTGAGCCAGGCATCCATCGGACCGGACACCGGCCCGATCGCGAACTGAAGGAAGCCGAGCTTCTCGGCGAGCTCGTCGTCATTCAGCACGACGGCGCCCCCGAGCACGTCGGAGTGCCCGCCGAGGTATTTGGTGGTCGAATGCGTGACGACATCGGCGCCGAACGAGAGCGGATTCTGCAGGTATGGCGACGCGAAGGTGTTGTCGACGACCACGACGACTCCGGCGGCGTGCCCGATCTCCACGAGCGCCGCGATGTCGCTGATCTTCATCAGCGGGTTGCTCGGCGTCTCCACCCAGAGCACCCGGGTGTTCGCACGGATCGACGCGCGCACCGCGTCAAGGTCGGTCATCTCCACGGTGTCGAGTTCGATCCCCCAGGGCACGAAGACCCGGTTGACCAACCGGTGCGTTCCGCCGTAGACGTCGTTGCCCATGATCACGTGGTCGCCCGGCACGAGGATCGACCGCAGGAGGGTGTCTTCGCCGGCGAGGCCAGAGGCGAAGCTGAAGCCGTGCTTCGCGCCCTCAAGATCAGCCACAAGTTGCTGCAGGGAGTCCCGGGTTGGGTTTGCACTGCGCGCGTACTCATATCCGCCGCGGAGTTCGCCGACGCTCTCCTGCACGAAAGTGGAGGTCTGGTAGATCGGCGGGATGACCGAGCCGGTGCTCGGGTCGAAGGCTTGGCCCGAATGGATGGCGCGGGTGGAGAAGTCGGTCACGATGGTCTTTTCTGTTGCAGGGACTTTTCTTTGGCGAAAGATCAGTCGGAAAGGAAGGTGAGCAGGTCGTGCCTGGTGACGACAGCGATTGGCTTGCCGTCCTCGGTGACGAGCAGGGCATCCGCTTTGCCGAAGGCGGCACGCGCGGCACTGACAGATTCGTGCACACCGATCAAACCGAGGGGGGACCCGATAAATTTCCCGACCGGATCGGTCATGCTCGCATCGCCGCTGAACACCTGCTCGAGCAGGGTCTTCTCCTCGATCGCCCCGACCACCTCGCCGATGACGACCGGTGGCTCGGCCGACAGCACCGGCAGCTGCGAGACACCGTATTTGGTCATGATCTGGATGGCGTCGCGCACCGTGTCGGAGGGGTGCACGTGCACGAGGGCGGGAAGCGAGCCGGTCTTGTGGCCGACGACGTGGGCGACCGTCTTCTCATCGGAGACCTGTGTGAAGCCGTAGGACTGCATCCACTTCTCGCTGAAGACCTTGTTGAGGTAGCCGCGGCCACCATCCGGAAGCAGGATCACCATAACCGCGTCCGCGGTCAGCGCGCGCGCCGCCTTGAGGGCGGATGCCACGGCCATACCGCTCGACCCCCCGACGAGCAGTCCCTCCTCACGGGCGAGACGCCGCGTCATGTCGAAGGATTCGGCGTCCGAGGAGGCGATGATCTCGTCGACGACCGAACCGTCGTAGGCCTCAGGCCAGAAGTCTTCCCCCACGCCCTCGACGAGATACGGGCGACCGGTGCCACCGGAGTAGACGGATCCTTCCGGGTCGGCGCCGATGATGGTGACCGCTCCGCCCGAGACCTCCTTGAGGTACTTGCCCACTCCGCTGATCGTGCCGCCGGTTCCCACTCCCGCCACGAAATGGGTGATCTCGCCCTCGGTGTCCCGCCAGATCTCCGGGCCGGTGGTTTCATAGTGGCTCAACGGTCCGTTGGGGTTTGCATACTGGTTGGGCTTGAAGGCCCCGGGGATCTCGCGGGCCAGCCGATCCGAGACCGAATAGTACGACTCGGGGCTGTCCGGCGCCACGGCGGTGGGGGTCACGACGATTTCAGCACCATACGCCAACAGCACGTTGCGCTTCTCCTCGCCCACCTTGTCGGGCAGCACGAAGACGCAGCGGTAGCCGCGCTGCTGGGCCACGAGCGCCAGCCCGATGCCGGTGTTGCCCGAGGTGGGTTCGACGATGGTGCCGCCGGGCTTCAGGAACCCATCCCGTTCTGCGGCATCGATGATGCGGGTGGCGATGCGGTCTTTCGATGACCCGCCGGGGTTGAGGTACTCCACCTTCACGAGCACCGTGGCGGCGATGCCATCCGTGACCCGATTGAGCCTGACAAGGGGAGTGTTCCCGACGAGGTCGATCACGCTGTTGGCAAACTTCATGGTGCCACCAATCTACCAGCGAGGGTCAGGCGCAGATGGGGAGCCACTAGGCCTGGGTCACCTGCTGCGCATAGAGGCGCGCGTAGACGCCACCGAGGGCGGTGAGCTCGCCATGCGTTCCGTGCTCCACGATGCGCCCGGCGTCGACCACGAAGATCACATCCGCACCGACGATCGTCGAGAGACGGTGCGCGATCGCGATCGTTGTGCGGCCGGCCGAGGCCGTGTCGAGGGCATCCTGCACGACCCGTTCGGAGAGCGAGTCCAGAGCGCTCGTGGCTTCGTCGAGGATGAGAACCCGCGGGTCCTTGAGCAGCACCCTCGCGATGGCGATGCGCTGTTTCTCGCCCCCGCTCAGGCGATATCCGCGCCCGCCGACGACGGTGTCGTAGGCCAGGGGAAACGACACGATGGTGTCGTGGATGTTCGCGGCCCGCGCCGCCCGCTCGAGCTCGGCATCCGTGGCGCTCGGCTTCGCGTAGCGCAGGTTTTCGGCAATGGTGGCGTGGAAGAGGTAGGTCTCCTGGCTGACGATGCCGATGTTGGCCACCAGGGAGTCCTGCTCGAGCTCACGGACATCATCCCCCGCGAACAGGATGCGGCCTCCGGTGACGTCATGGAACCGGGGAATCAGGTAGGACACAGTGGTCTTGCCCGCTCCTGACGGTCCGACGAACGCGGCGAACTGGCCGGGCTCGATCGTGAAAGAAACGCCCTTGAGAGTGGGAGGAGTTCCCTCGCCCGAATCGGGGTAGGCGAAGACCACGTCTTCGAACTGCACTCTGCCGAGCTCGGCGACCTCGACCGGGTGGGCGTTCGGAGCATCCGAGATCGCCGGATGCAGGTCGACGTACTCGAAGATTCGAGCGAAGAGCGCCTGCGAGGTCTGCAGGTCGAGCGCGACCCGCATGAGTCCGAGGAGCGGCCACATGAGGCGGGCCTGCACGGTGGTGAAGGCCACGATCGTGCCCGCGGTGACCGCGACATTGTGGAAGAGCAGCCAGGCGGCGCAGAGGTAGATCACCGCCGGGATGATCGCGAGGAAGATCTGCACCATGGCGAAGAACCACTGACCGCTCATCTGCTCGCGCACCTGCAGGCGGATCTGATTGTCATTCTCGTCGCTGTAACGTGCGACCTCTGTGCTCTGCTGGTTGAAGCTCTTGGCCAACAGAATGCCCGATACCGACAGGGTCTCCTGCGTGATCGCCGTCATGTCGCTGAGCGACTCCTGGGTTTTGGTGGCGATCTTCGCCCGCACCCGACCGACGCGACGCTGGGCTATCACGAGGATCGGCATCAGGATGACGGCCACGATAGTCAGCTGCCAGGACAACACCAGCATGCTGACGAATGCCGCCGCGACCGTCACCGTGTTGCCGAGCACGCTCGCAACCGTGTTGGTGAGCACACTAGATACACCCCCGACGTCGTTCTGGAGGCGCGATTGGATGATGCCGGTCTTGGTGCGCGTGAAGAATGCGAGCTCCATCTTCTGCAGGTGTCCGAACAGCCGCATCCGCAGCTCGCCCATCACCCGGTTGCCGACCGTGGCGGTGAGAAACGTCTGCCAGACGCCGAGTCCAGCGGAGCTGACGTAGATCACGATCATGAGTCCGACGATCTGGAGCAAGATCGGGAAATTCGGCCGACCCGACGCCGGGAACAGTCCCGCATCGAAGGCTTGGCGGGTGAGAAGTGGGGGAAGCACGGAGAGTCCGGCGCTGATGATCACCAGCACCGCGGTGATACCAAGTGCCCGCCGGTGTGGCTGGAAGAGCTGCGCGATACGCGCGAGCAGATCGGGGATACGCGGGGCGTCCGAATTCTCCGCCTTCTGCGCATCCGCATCAGACCCGCTGATGCGCGTGCGCTGCTTACCCATTCGCCCCACCGGGGCCCTACCACCGTGCATTCCGCTCACTCCCCCACCCTACGCAGGGGTGAGGACACTCTCGCTGGGGATTCGCCCCCAGCGTCAGCCCTTGGTGCTACCGGCGAGCAGCCCACGGACGAAGAACCGCTGCAGGGCGAAGAACACGATGAGCGGCACGAGTATCGAGATGAACGCGCCCGAGGTGAGCAACTGCCAGTCCTGGCCACGACCCCCGGTGATTTCGGCGAGGAGCTTTGTCATCGGGGCCACCTGGCCGTCGGCGAATACCAGTGCGACCAGCAGGTCGTTCCAGACCCAGAGGAACTGGAAGATCGCAATCGACGCGATGGCCGGCATGGTGAGTGGGAGCACGATCCGGAAGAAGATCTGTCCATGCCCCGCCCCATCCACTCGCGCTGCCTCGATGAGTTCTGAAGGTAGTTCCGCGATGAAGTTATGGAGCAGGAAAATGACCAGCGGGAGTCCGAAGATCGTGTGCGCGATCCAGACCTGGGTATAGGAGCCGCTTGCATTCAACCCGGAGAACAATTGAACATCGCCGATGCTCAGGCCTCGGGAGAAGAGGCTGAGGAGGGGCACGAGAGCCATCTGAAGTGGCACGATCTGCAGCGCGAATACCCCGATGAACATCCAGTTCTTGCCGCGGAAATTCATCCAGGCGAACCCGTAGGCCGCAAGGCTCGCGATGGTGAGCGGGATCAGCGTAGCCGGGAGTGTGATTGCGATCGAGTTGATGAACGCCTGTCCGAGGTTCAGCTGGCTGTTTCCAGCCTTCAGGACCTGCGAATAGTTATCGAAGGTGAACCCGGGGTTTTGGAAGATGGTCCACCACCCGGTGGTGTTGATCAGGGCAGCGGGACGAATCGAGGAGATGAAAAGCCCGAAAGTGGGGACCGTCCAGAGAAGGGCGATGATGAGCGACGCGATCGTCGCCCCGCGACTGGTCAGGCGTTTCTTGGTGCGCCTGGTGACACTGCGCTCTGCCACCAGTTCACCCCGCCCGAGGGCACGTCGGGTTGCTGCATCGATCGGTAGGTCGATAGGTGTAACGGAGCTCATCGGATCTCCCTCTGCTTCTGAATCTGCCGGGCGTTATAAATGACGATGGGTAAGACCAGTACGAAGAGCACTAGCGCGAAAGCGGCCGAACGCCCGTTTTCGAACCCCTTCCATTGCGTGTACATCTCATTGGCGATGACGCTCGTACTGTTGGCCCCAGCAGTCATCGTCCGCACGATGTCGAACACCTTGAGAGACGCGATCGAGATCGTGGTGAGCACGACTATGAGCGAGGAGCGGATGCCCGGTACGGTCACATTGATGAAGCGTTCCCAGGCGTTGGTGCCGTCGAGCTCCGCGGCCTCCAGTTGCTCCGTCGGCACACCCTTGATGGCCGCCGAGAGAACGACCATCGCGAATCCGGTCTGGATCCAGACGAGCACGACGATAAGGAAGAGGGTATTCCAGGGTGAGATGGATATGAAGTCAGTCGGCTGGCCGCCGAAGAGCACGACGAGCTGGTTGAGAAGACCGATTTGGTTCTGTCCCGCCGGTCGAGCGGTATAGACGAACTTCCAGATAATCGAGGCACCGACGAACGAGATCGCCATCGGCATGAAGACAAGGATCTTGAAGAACTTCTCGCCGCGCGATTTGTCGATGAAGACGGCGTAGGCGAGACCGATCGCGGTCGAGAACGCCGGAACGATGAGCACCCAGATGACTGTATTCAGCACCACCCGGATACCGGTGGGCTGCGTGAAGATCCATTGAAAATTCTCGATACCCACAAATCGGTTACCCCGATTGTTCTGGAATGCAGCGATCGCCGTCAAGATCGTCGGGTAGACGAGGCCGACCAGGAGCAGGATCAGTGCCGGGGCGAGAAAACCGACCAGTTGGAAGAGGTATCCCGCTCCCTTCTTCGCGCGGTAGTCGAGGACGAAGAAGACTCCACCGAGAACGGCGGCGGCCGCGGCGGCCCAGGCGACCGATCCCAGGAACAGGAAGATGACGAGCGGCGCGATAACGCACACCGCGAGGCGGATCATCGTGTACCGCCGACCCGACCGCGGAGCGATCTCGACGAAGAACAGGATCACCGCGACGACAGCGACGAACGCACCAATGACGATCGGAATCTGAGCCAACGCGGGGAGCGTGGAGATCCAGTTGAAAAAAGCGGACATCAATACCTCTCAAGCACGACGATGGGCCGAATAGGGGACTCGGTCCGATCGGGGGCGACCGGACCTTTTGGAGTGCGGGCCCACCATTCCGGTGAGCCCGCACTCTCAGATGTACTGCTCTGTCGAGACTACTTGGACGGCCACGACGCGTCGATGGTCTTCAAGACCTCATCCGTCGACTTGCCGTTGATCCAGTCGACCATGCCGGTCCAGAATGAGCCAGCACCGACAACACCGGGCATGAGGTCGGATCCATCGAAACGGAACGTCGTCTTCGGGTCCTGGAGCGTCTTGATGGCGGACTGCAGGATCGGACTGGATGCACTGGCCGGGTCGAGACCCTTGTTGGCGCTGATCACACCACCGAGCTTGACGCGGCTGTTCGCCCAGTCGGCGCTCGACAGGTAGGCCTGCACCTTCTGGGTGTCCGCGTCGTTGGAGAACGCGGCTACCATCTCGCCTCCACCGGTGACGGCCGGACCGGCATTCGCGTCGGTCGGCGGGGTGATGAAGGCCCAGACCTGCTTGTCCGGTCCGACAGTCGCGTTGCCGTTCTTCGGATCCTGGATGAATCCATCGAAGAAGGATGCCTGGTGGGTCATCGCGCAGCTACCGTTGCCGATGACTCGAGCAACATCGCCGAATGGCGTGGAGTTGATCGACTTCACATCTCCGAGGCCCGCGTTCACATAGGCCGGGTTCTTCAGGATCTCGCCGACAGAGTCAAACGCCTTCTTGACGGCCGGATCGGTGAACGGGATCTTGTGAGTCACCCACTTGTCGTAAGTCGCGGGGCCGGACTGGCGAAGGAGCAGGTCCTCCACCCAGTCGGTTCCCGGCCAGCCGGTTGCGGCATCCGAGCCGAAGCCGGCACACCATGGGGCCTTCCCGGTCTTCTCCTGGATCGTCTTCGTCAGCGTGAGGAGCTCGGCGTAGGTCTTCGGAACCGTCACGCCCCATTCCTTGAACTTCGCCGGGGAGTACCAGATGAAGCCTTTGACGCTAGCCATCAGAGGCGAGGCATAGAGCGTTCCGTCAGACGAGGCGTAGCCCGCCCAGTCCTTAGACCAGTTCTTCCTCACATTGGCTGCCGCCGCAGCGGGCTCCGGCTGGATGTAGTTACGCGAGGCGAGGTCCTTCAGAAGCCCGGGCTGTGGGAAAATCGCGATATCAGGAGCATTGCCGCCCTGCGCGCGCACGCTGATCTGGGTCTCGAACTCTTTGGAGCCCTCGTACTTGATCGTGATCTTGTTCTTCTTCTCCCAGTCTGCCCAGGACTTTTGCAGGAGCTCCGACTCGGTGTCGACAATCGTGCCGTAGATGGTCACGACACCGTCGGCCTTACCGGCATCGCCGGGGCCCTTGTTGGAACTAGTGGCGCCTCCACCGGACGACGAGCAGCCCGCGAGTGCGAGGCCGGCGATGGTGAAAAACACGATCGGTGCGGTGATCCGGCGATGGAGTTTTTTACTGTGTGCTGCGCGGAGCAGGGTGGGACTCATGTGACTCCTCCTCATTGAGGGTTGGGATTGGGCCATTCGGTAGGACTGGTTCCGCCGCAAAACGTCGGGCGGACACTCGCGATGCGGAACCGGTTCCACCTCACAAGCTACGGGCGATGCGATCGTTATGCAAGCGCTTGTCGCGTTGTAATGTCTAACGTTTTCGTCACACCCGTGAGAATCAACTCAATACCGGCCATTCGTTATGGGAGCGCACCCATGAAATTGTGGTGCATTTCCCACACACCCCTTCTCGTGTCTAAGATGAGCCATCGCTCGTCAACGCTGTCGAATCGGAGGTCTCCCGTGAGCGCAATCGCCGATGTTGCTCGCCTCGCTGGCGTGTCGAAATCCACGACATCCCGCGCCCTCAGCGGAAATGGCTATGTGTCGGAAGAAACGCGCTCCCGCGTCGAACGGGCGGCTGCCGAGATCGGCTACGTTCCCTCGTCGATCGCCTCGAGTCTCGCGACCGGCCTCACTCGCAACGTCGGCGTCGTCATCCCGTTCGTCAACCGCTGGTTCTTCGCCGAGGTGCTCGAGGGGATCGAAAGCGCCTTGATCTCCGCGGGCTACGACCTCACGCTCTATCAGTTGCACGCCGACGATACCCGCCGTCAACGCGTCTTCGACTACTCCCTCGCGCGGAAACGTGTGGATGCCGTGATTGCCGTCGGTATCTCCCTGAGCACGCACGAGGTGACTTCGCTCAAAGCCCTCGGCAAGCCGATCGTCGGAATCGGCGGAGACATTCCAGCCATCTCCACTCTGAGCATCGACGATGCGGGAGCCTCCCGCTTCCTCACCGAGCACCTCATCAGCCTCGGGCATACCCGGATCATCCACCTCGGTGGCAATCTCCGCGAACAGATGGACTTTGCCGTTCACTCCCTGCGCCTCGCCGGAGTGCGGCAGGCTCTTGCGGCTGCCGGGCTCTCGCACGACGACGACTTCCGCGCGGTGCCGTACTCCATCCCTGGCGGATATTCCGGTGCGCTCGCGGTGCTCTCGGACCCCTCGACCCGGCCGACCGCGATTGTCGCCGGTTGCGACGAGATCGCTATCGGTGCGATCCTCGCCGCACGCCAACTCGGCATCGCCGTGCCCGCACAATTGTCTATCGTCGGAATCGATGGTCATGCGCTCGGCGAAATGTTCGGACTCACCACGCTGGAACAGTATCCATCGATGCAGGGGGAGCGGGCGGTGCAAATGATCCTGGATCGCCTCCAGCCGGGTGCGGATGCACTCGACGACGAGCGGATCACCATTCCTGTGAGCTTCGTCGTACGCCAGAGCAGCACGGCCCCTCCTCGCGGAAGCCGACCCGCGGAGCGATAGAGAACGCTCAACGGCCTGGCCAGCGCTGTGCCAAGGGCAGTGCGGCTGAAAACACGACGACCCCCGCGCCTGCCGTGAGGTCAGGTTCGAGGGTCGCTGCACATGCATCACGCAACCGGAATCACGTGTCGAGAAGTCGCCCCGAGGGGCGCCGACTACTTGAGGGTGACGGTCGCGCCGGCCTCTTCGAGCTGAGCCTTCGCCTTCTCGGCGGTCTCCTTGTTGACACCCTCGAGCACGACGCCGGGGGCGTTGTCGACAACAGCCTTCGCCTCGCCGAGGCCGAGGCTCGTGAGGGCACGGACCTCCTTGATGACCTGGATCTTCTTGTCGCCGATCGACTCGAGAACGACGTCGAAGGAGTCCTTCTCCTCGACCTCTTCGACGACAACGGCAGCTCCACCGGCAGCAGCAGCCGCGACGGGGGCGGCGGCGGTGACCTCGAAGACCTCTTCGAACTTCTTGACGAAGTCGCTGAGCTCAATGAGGGTGAGTTCCTTGAATGCGGCGATCAGATCGTCGCTTGAAAGCTTTGCCATGGTAATTCTCCTTGTTTGTTTGTGTGTAACCCGCGCTGCCCGTTCTCCCGAAGAGAGATTAGGAGGCGGAATCCTGCTTCTCGCGCAGCGCTTCGACGGTGCGAACCGCCTTCGCGAGCGGTGCGTTGAACAGATAGGCAGCGCCGAATAGCGAAGCCTTGAAGGCGCCGGCGAGTTTGCCGAGCAGCACCTCTCGGGTTTCGAGATCAGCGAGCTTGATGACCTCTGCCGGACTCAGGGGGTTACCGTCGAAGTAACCGCCCTTGATGATCAGCAGCGGGTTTGCCTTGGCGAAGTCGCGAAGACCCTTTGCAACGGTGACAGGATCGCCGTGTACGAAAGCGATTGCGGACGGCCCGACGAGGTCGTCATCGAATGACGAGATCCCCGCAGCATTGGCCGCAATCTTGGTCAGCGTGTTCTTCACCACGGTGTACGTGGCGTCCTCACTGAGGTTTTTGCGCAGCGTCTTCAGCTGCGCAACAGTGAGCCCGCGGTACTCGGTGAGCAGTACGGCGGTCGAGTCGCGGAACTTCTCCGTGAGCTCGGCAACCGAAGCTTCCTTGTTCGCCATGTGGCTCCTAAGTGGATTGATGGTGCGTTATGTCTTCTGACCTGGACCGAGGCGGGTTAAACGAAAATGGCTCCGGCGCAAGCGCACGGAGCACGATCCTGAGGGGACCTGTCGATACACCTGCGCTGGTTTCCGCGACCTCCGAACCGGATGTCGCGAACCTTAGATCGGGAGCTGCTCATCATTTCTGAATCACGGCGCACCGACAACCTGCGGTCTATGGCTGTGCAAAGACTACGGGACAGGCCGAGGCGGTGCAAATCCCGGTCACCACAACTCACCGGCTGAACCAGCTTCTGCTTACCGCAGCCACAACCACGACGGTTGCCGTGACGAGTTGAGTGTGCCGCTCGGGAGGGAGCACTGTGCCGCAACTCGGCTATGAAGACAATCCGGATGCTGGCGGGCGCTTCGCTGTTGCAGGCTTCGCTCCTGCAGCCTTCGCCCCTGCAGACTTCGTCGCTGCCGGCTTCGCAGTCGCGGTCTTCGGGCCAGGACGCGATGAGGTCACAATCTCCGTCACGATTTCGGGTGAAACAGCTGGCGTGGTCGCCGGCTCCGGGGCTGCACCTTTCGCCCTGGCACGCCGACGGCGATCCGGCAGGAGCACAAAGATGGCAAGCAGCACGACGACGATTCCCAGCACAATCACCGCGACGAGCAGTCCCCGGTTGGAAGGAGCCTCCGCCGAAACGGTCGCGGCCCTGGTCGACGTTCGCTGGTAGGCATCGGGGGTCGTCGGGGAAGTGACCCCCGATGTGCCTCGCACGAGAGGCGTGAGAGTGGCGCCATCCGTGGCGAACCAGGCCGAATGGATATCATCCCGGAGCAGAAGCGTGCCCGCCGGCGCTGCAGCAAGCGCGATAGCGAGAGAGGATCCGGAGGAGAAGTCTGCGAGTTCCGGCTGGTCACTCGCGGGATTGATCCACACACTCGCAACGCCGGCAATCGTGCCATCCGCTGCCGTGACCGGAGCGACCCAGGTATTGGTGATCTGGGTCGGCTCATCTGTCTTAGCACCGGAGAGGAAGGTCTTCGTGAAGACAAGCACGCGATGGACACCGCCCACCTTTGCCGTCGCGGCGAACACCACCGGGGCGCCGGCCTTCGCCCCGAAGAGATCCATGAGGCGAGGGATCAATCCGGTGCTGATGTACTTGCCGACGTTCTCCGGCACCCGTGGTTCGTCCAGCGCACTGGCCGTGCTCGCCGTTGCGAAGACCGCCGCCGCGGCGAGGACCGCGACGGCGAGGGCTCTTCTCAGCCCGAGGCTCACACTATGCATGGTCCCGCCAGGAATGCTGCGGCTCGAAGCCGAGGTCCCGGCGGGCCTTCGCAATCGACAATAAGGTCTCGTGCTCGCCGAGTTCACGAGTGATGGGAGTGGAGGGAAATACTTCTGCAGCAAGGTTCGCGCTCGACCGCGACATCACGGTGTCGGCCGCGGCGATGATGTACGCCTCGAACCCGGGCTTCCCGAGCGCGATCGCCCGCTCGACCGCCTGCGCACCATCCCGCGCATCGATGTAGCCCCAGAGATTCCACTT
>JBKJLH010000194.1:0-6885 GCA_046597035.1 Lacisediminihabitans sp. | reverse complement strand
TCCTCTTCGCGTGCTGAGAAATGACCAAGGCAGCGAAGTCGTGTTTTCTCTCTTCAAACGACCTGGCATGACAGATGACGAGTTCGACGCTGACGCCCATCTCGTTTGCGAAGACCTTGCTCGTCTAAACGAGCTTTTCAAGGGGCAGTGACCCAAGGTCATCGCAACACGAACACACCCTGAGCGGGAGCGAAGGCTTGCGGCTTACGTACATACAAGACGGTTTCATGCCGAATCGTACGCTGGAGGTTCCCCTACGGGCGGCCCTTGAGGCCCGAAAGTGCCCTAAAAGCCATCTCCGGGAGCACCTGAAATGCCGTCCGCTGGTCGTCCGGCTTACGGTCACCCAAAAGGGTATTGATATCTGCACCAGAAACTCTGGCCCATAAGCTTTTCCCATGGTTTTCCCTCGCTCGGACCGTCTTGTGTTCCGGAATATGACCGACGACGACCTCGACGATATGGCAGCAATGCTGGGCGATCCAGAGGTCATGACCTTCTACCCACGGCCCAAGAGCATCACGGAGGCTCAGGCCTGGATCGAGTGGAACAAGGCCAACTATGAAGAGCACGGGTACGGCCTATGGATCATTGAGACCACGTCAGGACAGTTTGTGGGCGATTGCGGTCTCACCTGGCAGTCCGTGAACAAACGACTGGAACTCGAGGTCGGCTACCACGTGCGATCCACCATGCAGGGTAACGGCTACGCAACTGAAGCAGCAGCAGCATGCCGCGACTTCGCCCGAGACGTCATAAACGTGCCGCACCTGGTCGCAATCATCCACCCCGATAACGCCGCCTCCCAACATGTTGCAAAGAAGATCGGTCTCCAATTCGAGGAGAATGATCACCGCCCCGGTAGGAACATGAGATCTGTGTACGGCTTAGCTTTCTGAGAACGCAGGCTGTTCCCGTCTGACAGCGTCACGGTCGGGCAGCGCTAATCGTTGCGCGCGGTTTCCAGAGGTGTGTCCGAGTCCGATCCTGATTGCAGTTCAGATCGAAACAGCCACCAAACGATTGCGCCGCAGCAGATGAAAAGGGCGCCGCTCGCCAGGAACGGCACGGACAAGGTCAGCGACGAGGCGAGAACCCCGCCGAGGGCTGCTCCCACGGTGAGACCGATAAGACCGAGGACCTTGGACGATGCGTTGACCCGCCCTCGGAGGCGCTCAGGGACAAGACGCTGCCGAAGCGAGCTCACACAGATTCCCCATACAACGGAGTGCAGGATGTATGCAGCCAGGAGGGCCGCGGCCACCCAGGGAATCCGGACGAATGCGAGTGCGAACATCGATGCGGCGCCGAGGCAAAGACTCCCCACGATCGTCCGTCCGTACCCCACACGTAAACGAAGTGGAGCTGCGATGATCGAGCCGACAAGACCACCAAGTGCTGAGAACGCCAGAATCAGTCCATACCCCGCTGGACCAAGACCCAGAGTTTGCTGCGCGAACAGCACCAGGACCGAGAATGGCATCATGTACGCGACACTCGCGAGCCCGCCAACTACCGCCAGGCCGCTCAACAAGCGGTGTCCGCGAAGCCAACGGGCACCGTCCACAGCTTCACGGGATACGGATCGGCGAGGCGAGGCAGGGCCGTTGACGACGCCCGGACGCGGGAGCGCGAGGAAGAAGAACCCGGCCGCTGCATAGAGGCCGCCAGCGGCCAGGACCGGAACCGCCACCCCGAGGGCGAACAGGAGTCCACCCAGCGGCGGACCTGCGAATTCATCTGCGAGGAGCTGGGCTGCCGAGATGCGGCTGTTCGCCTGGTCCAGTTTGCTAGCCGGAACGACCGACGGCAGGATCGACAGCGCCGCGTTGTCCGCGGCGGTCTCCAAAATTCCGACGCCCGCGAGGACGACATACAGCAGCGGAACGGAGCCACAGTCGATCGCGAACAAGACCGCCATCATGATCAAGAGCGACGCCCGGCTGAGATTCGTGATCCACAAGATCGTTCGACGATCGAAACGATCGACATAAACCCCGACCGGGACCACCACGAGCAACCGCACCGCCGAGTACATAGCGGCAAGGCCAGCGATGAGAATGGCATCCGTCGTCAACGATGTTGCCAGCAGCGGTATCGCCACGAAAATCAGACCGTCACTCAGGTTGCCGGCCGCGTTGCCCACCCAAAGCTGCCTGAACCCCCTACCTAACGACACCAGCAAACCCTAGCCGCCCCGAGCCACCAAGGCGCCAAGATACATCCCGATCAGGGTTCCCCTGCGGGCGGCCCTCCCAGTCGGAATCGGGCCTTGACCGCGTTCTCGTGAGCACCTGAAAAGCCGTCCGGTGGCCGTTCCCCCTGTGGGCTGTATCGAGAGGTTGGCTGATCGCCAACGGTGGGTGTGTAGTCGATTGCGGCTGTGCGCTGATCCGGGGCACTGAGACCAGGTGACTGCCGCTCGGACTGATAAAAAAATCACCACTGTCCTTCTCGACCCGGCGAGGTGTCTCGTCTGCATGATGCTCCAGACCCCTTAGAGTCGAGGCAATGTCTGCTCTTACTCTTTTGCGTGAGCCGCAGTTTCGGCGGATCTTTCTCGCGCAGTCGGTGAGCACCCTTGGTGATCAGATCGCGCCGATCGCTGTCGCGTTCGCTGTGCTGGCGACAACACACTCCGCTACCGCACTGGGGTTGGTGCTCGCCGGTCGGACGGTCCCGCTGGTCGTTTTTGTGTTGCTTGGCGGTGCGTGGGCTGACCGGTTACCACGCAAGAGCCTGATGGTTACCAGCGATCTGGTGCGGCTGTTCACGCAGGGTGCGTTTGCGTTGCTCCTGACCCAGCATGCCCCGGCGCTGTGGGCGATGGTCCTGCTGCAGGCGGGTAACGGTGCGGCGAGTGCGTTCTTCCGGCCCGCATCCACGGGACTGGTGCAGGAGACTGTTCCCGTCGCGGAGCGGCAAAGCGCGAACGGGTTACTGTCGGCGACGAGCAACATCTCCGCCATCGCCGGCCCGGTGATCGCCGCCATCCTTATTGCCCTTGTCGGCAATGCTTGGGCGGTCGGAGCGGACGCGCTCTCTTTCGGCATCAGCGCAATATTCCTGGCCCGGGTGGTCGTACCGCCACGGGTACTCAAAGAACGCATCGGCATTGCGCGGGAGATCGCGGAAGGGTTCCGTGCGATCATCGCAACTCGGTGGATCGGACTGATGATCCTCGAATTTTCGATCTTCCAACTCTTTGTTCTCGCCACATACAGTGTCCTTGGCCCGGTCATCGCGCAGACGCACTACCAGGGGGCGACAACGTGGGCGATCATCGCTGCAGTAACCGGTGTTGGCGCGTTAGTGGGAGATGCGATCTCGCTTCGGATCAGGCCGAAACATCCACTCCTCGTGGCCAATAGCTTCAGTCTCGGCTGCATGGCCCTGCTCGTGGCCCTCGCGCTCAGCGCACCGTTGCCGGTGCTTATCGGGTGCGCTGTGTTCTTCGGCCTCGGATTTAGCATCCCAAACACGTTGTGGTTCACGGCCTTGCAAGACAACGTTCCCGACCATCTGATTGCCCGGGTCTCCTCGTTCGACTGGATGGGGTCGACAGCGCTTCGACCAATTGGACTTGCGATAGTTGCCCCGATCGCTGCAGTGTTCGGGCCCGCGATCGTGTTGCTGGTTGCTGCTGGTGTCACAGCCGCGACGCTCGTCGGCGTCACCGCGCACCCCAGTGTGCGGGGGCTGCGCACGAGCGTCCCGCCGAACGCAGATGCGCCGCACGTAACAACCGCCGAGCCCTAGTAACGCAATTCTGCACGCTGCACCCTGCGCCCAGTGCCCAGTGCCCAGCGCCCAGCGCCCAGCGTGCAGTGCGCAGTGACTGTTACCCCATGGCGTTTGCTATGGCGGCGTCCACCTCCGGCTTGCGGGCGGTCGAGGTCTGCTGCGGTCGCATCACACCCAATTGTTGTGTATTGAATTATTCGCTGGAGTATCAGGAATGCCAGTCGATGATCAAAGATGGGAAGGTGAAGCTGACGCTCGATCTGCACGACATCTACAACCGCAACGGCGATATCGATCGTGCGCTGCGCGCGATTATCGAAGAGGCTGTTGCCAAGAAGGCGCCACTGGTCGAAATCATCCCCGGTAAAGGGTCCGGGGCGTTGAAGAAACGGGTGCTGCGATTCCTGGACCAGGCTGAGATCAAAGTCCAGTACCACAGGGTCGAGAAGGACTCGAAGAATTTCGGTCGCATCTTCGTACACTTCCGCCCGAAATAGTTCAACGCACACCGTCTCGGTCCAGTGGCACGCTGACCGTGGCAGGTCCCCCTTACGGGCGGTCAAATCGGTCGAAAAGTGCACTTGGGGGTGCTTTCGCGAGGGCACCAAATCGCGTCCGCTCACCGTCCCGCTTACGGGCATCCGCTCAGCAGTTTCGTCGAGCGGCAATCAGAGTTCGGTATTCGGTATTGACCTCACGGATGCTGCACATGTAAGTTTTCTATGACAGGTGGAGGTGAAGAGTGGTCGCTCTGAGTCAACGTCTGGCCGCCATCGCCAGCCCGCAACGTATGCGAATCATCGCAGAACTGATGACCGGTCAGACGCATGTGAGTGAACTGGCTCGCCGTGTGGGAATGTCGCGCGCGCTGCTCTATATGCACCTCACCAAGCTTCAAGAAGCCGGTTTCATTCGCGGACATCTCGAGCTGTCCGAAGACGGCAAAGCGCTCAAACTTTTCGAACTCAGCGACTTCAGCATCACCATCACACCAGCGTCGATCGCGGCGGCACTCCCCGAGGAGAACTAACAATGAACACAATGCTGAACGCAAGCGACTGGTCAAACGTGGGCGCGGCCGACTGGATTATTCCTGTCGTTGCGATCATCGGCGCAGCGACCTTTTTGACCCTGGCCACCTATTGGAAGTACCGGCATCGCACAGCTGAAGTCACCAGTCCGGAGTTGCGCAGAACGTTGGACGCGAACACTGAGGCGAGCCGAGCCGTCCTGGCGAAGCTCGACGCGCTCGACCAGCGTCTAGCGACCGTCGAGAAGACACTGACAGACATCCCCTAACGACGCCGCACCGCTCAGCGTTCGTCTTACGGAACACCGTAAGGGCCGCGAGGTCAGGCTAGTCACGGTGAGATGCTAGTTCTGTGGAATCGAACAAGAGCACTGAGAGGCAAGCTGTTGTAATTCGTCCCTACGGTCATGCGGATGCCGCAGACACATTGACAATATTTCTTGCTGCGGTGACCGAGACCGCTGCCGGTGACTACTCGCCGGAGCAGATTCAGGCTTGGGCTCGGCCAGAGGCGCGAGATCTGTCTCCTGGCATGCGTCGATGCAGGAGCGGAACAGTTACGTGGCGACTGTGGATGGTGCACCCTTAGGTTTCTCTGACGTGAACCCTGCGGGGTACATCGACATGCTGTTCGTCGCCCCGCGACACCAGAGGCAAGGGGTAGCGCGACAGCTGATCGGTTACGTTGAAGCCCGTTCGCGTCAGGCAGAGCTGGCAGAGCTAACAGCCGACGTCAGCATCACAGCCCGCCCATTCTTCGAGCGCTACGGTTTCACCGTCGAGGCAGAACAGCACCTGGTGAAGGTTGGCGTGCAGCTGACCAACTACAAGATGAAAAGGAACCTACGTAGCCCTGAGGTGCGCCTCAGCGGACAGCTTGTTTGCCACACCGACGACCAGGCGGCCACTGTGCGGGATCACTTGCCTCTACACCTTTCCCTGACCCGCGCTGAAAAGGGATGCAGTTCCTTCAACGTCACCACGACGAGCAATCCGCTGATCTGGCAGGTCGAGGAGTGCTTCGAGCACGACGCCACCTTCGAGGCTCACCAGGAACGGGTTGCCGGCAGCGCCTGGGGTCACGCGACCTCAGGAATCGAACGCCACTACTCCGTGACCGGACGGTAGGCCCTCGCCCGTGCTCCTGAACCCGCACCGAAAAGATGGGCTTATCCCGGCCAGCGTTGTTCTTATGGGATTCGGTGGTCGTTGGACGATGGTCTGACTCGGTTTGAGTCTCATCTTCTGTTCCGGTTCAGTGGGTCCATGACGAACGATACCTACCGGTTCTCTTCACGCGCTGACGACATGGATCGAGAGCAGATCCACGCATGGTTGAGCAAAGAGGCCTACTGGGCGCTGGGGCGCCCGCGTGCTCTCCAGGATGCCGCAATCGATGCATCCGCTAACTTCGGAATGTTCGACTCAATTACCGGACGGCAAGTGGCGTATGCCCGAGTCGTGACCGACTCGGTGACCTTTGCGTGGCTCTGTGATGTCTTTGTTGACCCGGCAGTCCGCGGACGCGGGGTCGGAGTGGCACTCATGAATAATGTCTGCTCGCTGCTCGAAGATCTGAATTTGAAGCGCGTCGTACTTGCGACCGGGGACGCCCACGGCCTCTACGAAAAGTTTGGCTTTGAGCCCCTCGCCCAGCCTGAGAAGTGGATGGCGCGGACGGCTCCCATTCCCGCGACCTGACCCGGAAGAGATCCCGTCCCGCTTGCGGATGCGCTTGAAGGAGAATCGACCATTGAATGATCGACCGTAAGTAGTCAGGAGACTGGATCTGCCTGAGCCTCGATTTCGGCGAGCCTTTAGCTGCTTAGAAGTCTTGCTGTGCCACAAGATCGCCTTCAATATACGCGGACAAGGTCTGGGGTAGTAGAAGAGGAAAAAATCGGGCTCGCCGTTTTTCTAACCGGACATGATGCAGCTCGTCCGTACCGACGCCGAAATTCCATGTGCTTAGGACGGGAACCCAGAAGGGATTCGTCTTCTGGACGATAACGGTTCCGTCTACTTTGATACGAAGCCGACCCCACGAGTTGTCGTAGTTGAAATCGACCTCGTGACGTTCCCGTATTCCAACTTCAAAACAAAGTCTCATA
>JBKJLH010000014.1:0-16096 GCA_046597035.1 Lacisediminihabitans sp. | reverse complement strand
GCATAATGGGCCCGGCCTCCCGAACATCCCGCTACTGGATGACGCACTCGTGACCCGTGCCGAACTGCTGGACCGCAAACCAACCTGGCGCGGCTGGATCCATGCGGCGACATTCCCGGTGGCGATCGCCCTCGGTGTCGTGCTCATCGTGTTCGCCGACGGTGTGCCAGCCAAGGTGTCGAGTTCCGTGTTCGTGTTGTCGTCACTCCTGCTGTTCGGCGTCTCCGCCCTGTATCACCGCTTCAGCTGGAGTGATCGCACGAAGCGATTGCTCAAGAGGCTCGATCACGCCAACATCTTCTTGCTGATCGCCGGGTCGTACACACCCATCACCGTGCTTGCTCTCCCTCACGACAAGTCCGTGCTCCTGCTCTGGCTGGTCTGGATCGGCGCGGGGCTCGGCATCGGATTCCGTGTGTTCTGGATCGGCGCGCCGCGCTGGCTCTATGTGCCCCTGTATCTGCTGCTCGGGTACGCCGCGCTCGCCTTCATCGTCGACTTCTTCCACGCCAACGCCGTGATGATGACTCTGATCCTGCTCGGTGGTCTCTTCTACACGATCGGCGCGGTGATCTACGGATTCAAGTGTCCGAACCCGGTGCCCGGCGTCTTCGGATTCCACGAGATCTTCCATGCGCTCACACTGCTGGCATTCCTCTGCCACTGGACCGCGATCTTCCTGGTTGCCACGAACCCGCCGATCTTCTGAGGTCCGGCCGGGCGTCTAGGAATCGGTCGGTGGGTTTTCGGTTGCCGCGGCATCCCGTTCGGCCTCGAGCTGTTCGCGGATCTCCCCGCGATAGCGCACGCGACGCACCCGTCGCACCATGTCGATGCAGAGGACCACCACGATCGCCGCCACCCCGAAAGTCGCGGCGAAACCGACCCAGGTGGGGGTGACCGAATTCTCATTGATGTTCGGCTGGGGCGTTGGGGTCGCCGCGAGCATCACGATCGCGCTGTAGAGCCCGCCGACGACATCGCTCATGCGGTGACCTCCTCGGCGACGATCCCCGCGAAGAGATCGGTCTCGGGCAGTGGGGACTCCACGAGAGTCAGGGCAAGCTGGAAGTCCTCGAACGGCCAGGCTTGGCGCTGCAGGTCATTCGGCCAAAAGAAGAAAGCACTGTCCGGAGAGACCTGGCTGGCATGCGCTCGGAGGGCCCGGTCACGGGCGTCGAGGAAGTCGCCCACCGGCACCTGTGTGGTGGTGAGATTGGGGCGATCCTTCATCCACCCACGGATCTCCTCCATCTGGGCGAGCTGCGGGGTCTCGGGTGCGTTCGCCACCAGGAACTGGTACATCGCCTCGATGCGTGGGGCGTTGAAGATGCGGTCGTAATAGACCTTGGAGATCTGCCAGGGCCCGCCGGCATCCGGATACCGCGAACCATCCGCCGCAGCCTCGCGGGCATACAGCGAGATCTCGTGGGTGCGGACGTGGTCGGGGTGCGGGTATCCACCCGTCTCGTCGTAGGTGACGAGCACCTGCGGCCGGAATTCGCGGATGATCTTCACGAGCGGCTCGGCGGAGATCTCGAGCGGGATGAGGGCGAAGGAATTCGCGGGCACCGGCTCGTCATTCTCGGGAAGGCCGGAGTCCTGGTAGCCCAGCCAGCGGTGATCGAAGCCGATGGCCGCCTGGGCGTTCGCCATCTCAATGCGCCGGAGACCGGCCATATCGCGGTTCGCCATGGCCTTGGGCTCGAGCAACGCATTCTGGATGTCTCCGCGTTCCCCTCCCGTGCAACTGACCACGAGCACCTCCGTGCCGATGCTGCGGTAATGGGCGTAGGTCGCGGCGCCCTTACTCGACTCGTCGTCGGGATGGGCGTGCACGGCAAGCAGACGCTGTGTCACCGAACTCCTTGGTAGTGGCGGACATGCAGGTATTGGTGGATACCCTTGAACTCCAAGAATAAGCGTTCAGGGATGTGACATGACTGCGATCGACGAGGATGCTCTCGAGATGCGACCGACGGCGGCGCCCGAGGCCTCGAAGATCGCCGCCCGGTACGGGCGCACGCCAGCGAAGAAGCGCCGCGAGCGCCTCCTCTACGTCCTCGCGGGGGCGGCAGCGGGGATTGTCGTGTTGGCCTGGGTTCTCTGGGCCGGGCTCAACCAGGCCGGCAGCGCGCTCGAAGCCCAAGACAAGGGTTCGACAATCATCGACTCACGCACAGTAAGCATCAGCTATCAGGTATCAATGCCGGTCGGCAAGTCGGCGCAGTGCGCGCTCCAGGTTCAAAACGAGGCCCACGGCATCGTCGGCTGGCGGATCGTGACGGTGCCGGCGTCCACCCGCTACACGAGCTCCTACACCGATACCGTACTGAGTTCAGAGCAGCCCGTCACCGGCTTGATCTACCGGTGCTGGCTGACCTAAACTGAGGGTTACTGCTCAGAGACCGGCCACACGGCCGGTCTCATTTGATTTTTTAGGGAGGACATCGTGTCTACCGAGACCACCGAGACCTGGCTGACGCAGGAGGCCTTCGATCGCCGCAGCGCGGAACTCGACGAGCTATCGACCACCGGTCGCATCGACATCGCAAAGAAGATCGAAGCCGCCCGCGAAGAGGGCGACCTCAAGGAGAACGGCGGGTACCACGCCGCCAAAGAAGAGCAGGGCAAAATGGAGGCGCGCATCCGAGTGCTCACCGAGCTCCTGCGTCACGCCACGGTGGGAGCGGCGCCGGAAAGCACCGGGATAGTTCAGTCCGGCACTGTCGTGACGGCACGCATCCTCGGCGATGAGAGCGTGTTTCTCCTCGGCAGCCGGGAGATCGTCGGCACAGACAGCGATCTCGACGTGTACAGCGAAGCAAGCCCGCTCGGGGCCGCCATCCTCGGGCACTCGGCCGGCGAGACGGTGTCATATGCCGCGCCGACCGGGAAACAGATCACCGTACAGATCGACAAGGTCGAGACCTATCTGCCGTAGCACAACCGGCTGGTCGTCAGAAGTCGATGCGGGGCTCGTATCCCGCTTCGATGAGGCAACCGAGAACGCGCTGAACGTGTTCCGGCCCCCGGGTCTCGATGCTCAGCTCGATTTCCACGTCGCTGAACAGCGCGTTGCGGCCGTGACGGGTGTGCGACACCTCGACAACGTTGGCATTGGCCTCAGAGATGAGTTCGGCGATGCGCGCGAGCTGGCCCGGACGGTCGGGAAGCATCAGCCTGAGTTTGAGATAGCGATCGGATGCCGCGAGTCCGCGGGAAATCACGCGCTCCATCACCAGTGGGTCGATATTACCGCCGCTCAGGATCGCGACCGTGACTCCGGCATCCTTCACCTGTCCGGTCATGATCGCCGCGACCGCGGCGGCGCCGGCAGGCTCGACCACGAGCTTCGCCCGTTCGAGCAGTACGAGCATCGCACGCGCGATGTCGTCGTCGGTGACCGTAATAATCTCGTCGACGGCATCCTTGATGATGTCGAAGTTGAGGATACCCGGCTTGTTCACTGCGATGCCGTCAGCGATCGTCGGCAAGATCGTAATCGCGGTGGAGACACCGTTGAGAATCGATAACGGATAGGGAGCGGCATTCTCGGCCTGGACGCCGATGATACGGACGGTACGCCCCTCGAGCGCGAGCTTCTGCTTGAGAGCGCTCGCCACGCCGGAGATGAGGCCGCCGCCACCGATCGGCACGATCACCGTCTGCAGGTCGGGAACCTGATCCAGTATCTCGAGTCCCACCGTGCCCTGGCCCGCGATGACATCCGCGTGATCGAAAGGAGGGATGAAGACGGCGCCGGTAGTCGCCGCGAACTCGGCTGCCCGACGAAGCGCCTCGTCGACCGCGTTACCTCGCAGCACGACCTCCGCGCCGTAGTTACGAGTGGCCTGCAGCTTCGGGAGGGCTACTCCGACGGGCATGAAGATGGTCGCGGCGATACCGAGCTCCCGGGCGGCGAAAGCGACCCCCTGCGCATGGTTGCCCGCGGAAGCTGCCACGACCCCGTGGGACTTCTCCTCAGCGGTGAGACGCGAGATGCGGTTGTAGGCGCCACGGATCTTGTAGGAGCCGGTGCGCTGGAGATTCTCGCATTTAAGATGGACGGGAGACCCGAGCAGTTCACTGAGGAAACGCGAGCTCTCCATCGGCGTGATCTCGGCGACACCCGAGACCACGGATCGTGCTGCTTCGAAGTCGGCCAGGGTCGGGCCGGCGAGAGTCAGTTCAGGCATGCGTCTCCCTGCGGGCACCCGGGGCGGGGTGCACCGCCTGTCTCAGTGTCGGGTTGGGGGTGGTGCGCCAGCGGTCGCTCGCCACGTAGCCGACCATCACATTGAGGGTCGCAACCACCGGGACTGCGAAGAGTGCCCCGGGAATTCCCGCGAGGAATCCCCCGGCGGCGACCGCGAAGACGACAGCGAGTGGATGCACCCTGACCGCCGTTCCCATGATGAAGGGCTGAAGCACGTGACCCTCGATCTGCTGCACGGCGATCACGACGGCGAGCATCAGGAGGGCCGCGACCGGGCTGAGGTAGACGAGTGCGATGAAGATGGCAAGGACGCCAGAGAAGAGTGCGCCGACTACCGGGATGAAGGATCCGAGGAATACCGCGATGGTGATCGGGATCACGAGCGGGAATCCGCCGAAGAAGAGGCCAATGATCCACGCACCGAGTCCGATGCCGACGGCATCGACGAAGGCGACGAAGATCTGCACCCGCACGAAGTTGGTGAGAGTGACCCACCCCGCCCGCCCGGAGCCATCGATTGCCGACCGTGCCTTCTTCGGGAACAGCCGCACCACCCACGCCCAGATACCCCGTCCGTCAATGAGCATGAAGAGCGTTGCGAAGAGCGTGAGCAGCATCCCGGCCAGCACGTGGCCCGCCGTTGCGCCGAAGGACACCGCTCCGGACACCAGGACTTTGCTGTCTTTCTGGAGCGCCGTCCAGGCCTGGCCGAGATAGCGGTTGATATCGGAATTCGTCAGGTGCAGCGGGGAGTCGAAAAGGTACTGCTTGAAATTGTCATAGGCGACGACGCTCTGTTTCTGAAGGTCGGGGAAACCAGTGCGCACCTGGAGCACAACCAGCACGACGAGGCCTCCGACCACGGCGATGAGTCCGATCTCGGCCAGCGCGACAGCCAGCCATTTGGGCCAACGATGGCGAACAAGGAACTGCACCAGGGGCACGAGGAGTGCCGCGAGCAGGATCGCGACCATGAACGGCACGACGATTTCACGGAGGGTGATCACGAGGTAGATGAAGAGGGTGATGACCGCGGCGACGGCGACGACACGCCACGACCAGGCCCCAGCGATCCGGATGCTGGCGGGGAGGGTCGAATCGGCCTGAATTTTCGCCACCGCAGTTTGCGCCGACTCGGCCAGCACGGACTCGGACAGCACGGAATCGGCAACTGCCGAGCGCGCCGATACCTGCTTCCGATTACGTCGTGCGAACGTCATCGAAGCAGTCTATGCCGGTGCACATCTGCGATGCCCCATCACATGCACAGTCTGGAATGGGGCCCAGTTCCGCAGAATGGTGGATCGCCTCACGACCGGTCGGCCGAGACCGGGTTGCGCTCCGAAAAGAGCGACGAAGAAGCGCACCGGACGAAGACGCGATTTATGCCCCGATCGGCATGTGAAATTCAATCGCGCAGGCTCACAGCGACCGGAGTCTGGTCGAATTCGAGGTGCACAAGATCGCCGGAATTGAAACGGTCGCGCACATCGTGCTGCACAAACAGAAACGCACCATCTGCCAGGCGCACACGAGTGCGACGGAGGGATCCCAGAAACGTCGACGCGATAACAGTTGCGGCAACCCCCTCGGAGCTGAACGATATATTCTCTGGTCGCACGTAAGCGATCACCGGCCCATCAGCCGGGGATGTCCCCAATACCGGGAGCGCGATGCCGAAAGCTCGTACCAACCCCCGGTCGAGTACCGCCTCGATACTGTTACTCAACCCGACGAATGTCGCAACAAACGAGGTCGCCGGCTCGGTGTAAAGCTGCTCCGGGGTGCCGATCTGCTCGATGTTACCCTCCTTCATCACGGCGACCCGGTCTGCGACGGCGAGCGCCTCTTCCTGGTCGTGGGTAACGAAGAGGGTGGTGATACCCAGATCGGTCTGGATGCGTCGGATCTCATCGCGCAACTGCACTCGGACCTTGGCGTCGAGAGCAGAGAGCGGCTCATCGAGGAGCAGAACCCTCGGACGGGTTACGAGGGCACGAGCGAGCGCAACCCGTTGCTGCTGTCCTCCAGAAAGCTGATGCCCATACCGGGCGCCAAGATGACCGAGACCCACCATCTCAAGAGCGGCGGCGGCGCGTGATCGCCGGCTCGACACATCCACCCGACGCATTCTCAACCCGAACTCCACGTTTTGTGTGACTGTCATGTGAGGAAAAAGGGAGTAAGACTGAAAGACCATTCCGATATCTCGGCGGTTCACCGGCAGGTTCGAGACATCGATGCCATCGATCGTGATTCGCCCGTCGGAGATCGTCTCCAGCCCCGAGAGCGCCCGGAGAACCGTCGTCTTCCCGCATCCGGATGGCCCGAGAAGAGCAATGAACTCACCGGGAGCAACAGCGAGATTCACCCCCGTAAGTGCACGGTGTCCGGCATAGTCTTTGACGACATTCTCAAGGTCAACCGTTGCACCCTCGCGGGTGGTGGACTCACTCACGGCGTCCCTTCCGGTCGAGCGAATGGTCCGGGACTTGCGATCACTCTGGGTGACATCACTCTGGGTTTTCACTACAATCTCCGATCGCGGCCGGCGGTACCAATACGGCCAATGAGAATAAGCAGGACGAAAGCAAATAGCAGCGCGACGATGGCGAAGATGACGGCAACATAGGGGTCCGTACTTCGCAGCAGAACGAGCGCGGTCTGAAAGGTGTTCTGGCTGAGGAAAGATGCGATGGTGTATTCCCCGAGTACCACGGCGATGGTGATGAACGCCGACGAGAAGATACCGCGGCGGAGATTCGGCAGGATGATACGACTCATCACGCTAAACCAGCTCGCGCCGAGAGATCGGCTTGCTTCGCTCAACATCACGACTTCGACGGCCGAAAGATTCGCGGCGATCGGCCGGAAGGCATAGGGCAGGACAATTATTCCCACAGCGAAGGAGAGGGTCCATGGATAGCTCCCGAAAATCTGCGCCACGACGGAGTAGACCGGCACAAACCCGACGACCAGAACAATCGAGGGGATTGTGATCGGCACGATGCAGATGAATTCAAGAACACTGCGCAGCCGCGGAAAGCGCAACTCGACCAGAATCATGGTCGGAAGCAGCAAACCCAAGACGATCATCACCGTGATCACACAGATTCCGAGCGAGTTGACGATGCCCTGGAAAAGTACCGAGTAGGAACCGGACGTCGCGGGGTTGAATACGGCGAGGTAGTGATCGAAACCGTGGCCACCGTTCTGCCCCACCCGCAGCGAAAATTCGATCATTGCCAGTATGGGCACGAGGAAAACCACGCCGACCACGCCGAGGATGATGCCGCGGGTCACCCGACTGGGCTCCGGCGCGAAACCGCGCGGCCCGACGCCACGGGGCACCCGCCCAGGTCTTGGCGGCTGTGTTGCGATCAACGCTGCCACCTCGACGCTCGACGCTGAAGGGCCGCGTATGCAGACATGAGAACGATCATGATGGCCACCATTCCGAGGGCGAGAACTCCCGCGACGTTCGCGACCCCGACGACGGTCTCGCTCGTGAGGTGCTGACGAATCGCCAGCGGGATGATTCCCCCCTGGGAGATGAGCGCGGCGGCAGTTGCATAAGACGAGAAGGAGTTGGCGAAAAGAAGAATGAGACTGCCGAAGAACGCCGGCGCGAGCACGGGCATACCGATCCGGGTCCAATAGACGAAACGCGTTCCACCCAGCGTCGCATTGGCCTCCGCCCAGGTGGACTTGAGTCCCTCCATTGCGGGCATGAACGTGAGCACCATGAGCGGAACCTGAAAATAAAGGTACGGGACCGCGAGACCCGCAACCTGGTAGAGCAGCGGACCACCGTTGTTAAAGTTGGTGAAGACGTTATTGGTGAAGCCGATCGAGACCAGCCATTGGGTGACGAAACCATTGACGCCGATTGTGGCGATGAACGCGAATGCAAGCATCACACCGCCGAACTGAGCGAGCACGCTGCTCGCCGAGTCGACCGCGCTGCGCAGGAATCCATCGGGGCGCGTACCGAGAAGCGCGAAGCAGACCGCCGCCCCGATGACGGCACCGATGATCGCGGTCAGGCCTGAGATCCAGATCGACGACCAGAAGTCGCGCAGAATTGTCGGGTCAGCAAAGGCCGCGAGATTGGCGAAGGTGAAAGCGCCCGTGTTATCGAAAAATCCACTTCCCACCGCGAGAACCGCGGGAACAGCCAGGAAAAGCAGCACGTAGGCCGCGAAGGGAAGAAGTGCCAGCCAGACCGTGCTGCGGCGCCGGGGCGATGATGCCCCGGCGCCGAGCGCGACGGTTGGCGCAGGTCGTACTGCGACAGTCGTCATGGTTTCTTGTCTTAGCCGATCGCTGCGGCCCACTTGGCGGTGAGCACGGTAGCGGCGGAGGCGGCCTGCGCCGCGGTCAGCTGGACGAAGTCGCTCGGGGCCGAACCGACGGTCTTCAGCACGCCTGCGTCGACGGTCTTGTTCTTCTCCATGGCGGTGAGCGTCGCCGGGAAGGCGCCAGAGGCCAGGTAGAGGTTCTGCACTGCGGGAGTGTACAGGTATTCCTGCCAGAGGCGAGCGGCCGCCGGGTGCGGGGCATCCACGTTGATCGCCTGGTTGTAGTAGCTGCCGAGGGCAGTTCCTGGCAGGATGACGGTCTTGAAGTTCGGGTTACCCGTTGCTCCCCCTGCAGAGCCCCAGGCGAGGTTGTTGTAGCTCCACTGCAGGACCACCGGCGTCTCCTTCGAGACAACAGTCGCCTGGGTCGGCGTGAGCCCCAAGAAATTTCCGGACTGCTTCAGTTTCTGGAAGAAGTCGACGCCGGGCTGGATGTCATCAGCCTTACCGCCGCTTTGGAGGGCCGCCATGTAGACGGCGCTCGCGGCCTCATTGGCCTGCGTCGGGTTTCCCTTGATCGCGACCTTACCCTTGTAAGTCGAGCCGAGAAGGTCACTGATCTTCTTTGGAGCCGTCGTGATCACCGAGGAGTCGTAGCCGATCGACATCAGGCCGGTGTAGTCGTAGTACCACTTGCCGGAAGCATCCTTGAAGTCGGTCGGGATATCTGCCCAGTTCGCCACCTTGTAGGGGGCGACCACATCGAGGTTCTGCTGCAAGACTGCGGTACCGAGGTCGAATACATCCGGCGCCGTCGTCTGGCCTTTCTGCGCCTTGGCGGCTGAGATCTCATCGGCACTGGAACCATCCGGGTTCGCGGAGTTGATCGTGATCTTCGGGTACTTCTTCTCGAAGCCGGCGATGATCTTGCCATAGTTCGCCCACGATGGCGGAAGGGTGATGACGTTCAGCTGGCCTTCCGCATTGGCCGCTTTAACCAGCGCAGCCATTCCACCCATGTCGGCGGCGCTCGTCGCCGTCTTCGCGTTGGCAACACCAGTCGTGCTCGCCGGAGTTGCACTTCCAGCACAGCCGGTGAGAGAGATCGCAACCGCGGCTGCGACGGCAACCCCGGATAGAAAATGCTTGCTGTTCAAAATTTCCTCCAGTGGCCAGTCCTGGCTGTTTGCGCTGTGGGGCAAACTTTTCGGATACCGGGATTCAGCTCGTTCGTAGCATGCTTTGCGGCGGTGACGCCGGGTGGAAGCAACGGTGAACGGAAGGGAAACGGGGGCAGAAAACTAGGTCGAACCTCGGGATATTCGCCCCGCTTCAGCCATCTACGCCATCCCGACGGTACTCAGCTGGGGATTTCGAGGCTCTCACAGACGCGACGGGCCAAACCGAAGGAGATAGTCATCCCGACACCCGAAGTGACGCAAACGACGGTCACCCCCGGCTCCGGCTCGGCCACAAGGTACGGCTGCTTCGTGCTGGATGCATAAATCCCCTGCCACCGCTCCAGTATCTCCAGCTCGTGCACCCCCAGCACAGAAGAAATGCGTTCGAGCAGGATCTCGGATGTCGAATCGCTGAAAAAGGGATCAACCGTTGCGCCGTAGTGATGGCTGTCACCCACTAGCAGCGTGCCGTCTGGCCTCTGGGTAAACATCACGTTGGCCCCGATCGCAATAAGCGCCGGGTCCTCTTCGCTGAGCTTGACCGCGAGCTCCTCGCACAGTTCCCGCCCGGCGGCAGTCTCGGCAAATGCCGGATATCGGAGCATTGACGTACCGGTAAGAATGGCGGGACGGATCGCGGCGCCAGTCGGCGGGCTCACCCTCATCATCTGCAGGGCGCAGCGTTGGATCTCGTACTCCGATGCCAGCGAAGGAAAGAGATAGTCGAGATCGTGCCCGGCACACACGAAGGTACGTTTCGCGCGGATCAGCCCCCGGGAGGTCCTCGCCGCGCCGGTGCCCTCGCCAACCTGGCTGGCAAGGCTTTCGTCGTTGTGCTCATGTCCGAGATAGCTGGTACTCCAGCGGAACTCGACGTTCGGCTGAGCCGAAAGCCAGTTTGCAAGCGAAGCGACTGCTTCGCGAGGGTCGACTCTGAGATCGTCCCGCAGAAACGCGCCGCCAAGAATCGAAGAGCCGCTGTCCTCGTCAGCACCGGCGTCAACAGGACAGCCGAGCTCGTCTCGGATCTCTTCGGCCGACAGCATGACTACCTGCCCTATCGGTCGCGATTTCGACAGTTGCTCGACGATCGCTAGCTCGGTTTTATTTCGAGCGACGGCGAGAGCTCCGGACTCGACCACAAAGAATCCGGCGAGCGAGGCGAAGTGCAGCCAGCGCTCACGGGCAACGAGCGCGAGCTCGAGCAGATCGCCCGATTGCGCAGTCACGCAGCAGTGTCCAAAATTTCTGATCGACGCCCCGATCGAACGGCTATCACGTTCGACCACAATCACCGAGAGTCCACGCTCGGCCGCTTCGGCAGCGTGGGCGAGTCCGACAATGCCGGCACCGACCACAAGAACGTCACAGGCGGAGGGAAGAGGGGGCGGAGCATCCATAATTCTCGACTGTGCAGTTCGGACGAGCAGCCGTCAAGCCGACGACCCGCAGAAACCCGTGCAGCGACGATTTCGTTGCACGATATTCACTATCCGTTCACGCGGCACTGTTTAGTTGAAACCTGAACTTCGGCGCCTGCGTCAGAAGACCGACCCAACCGCTCAAGGGGGCACAGTGATTGATCTCGTCGTATTCGACATGGCCGGCACGACAATTGACGATCATGGGCTCGTCTACGTCGCTCTCGAACAGAGTGTTGTCGAGGCCGGCGCCACGGTTGCACAGGCAGACCTTCAGACCTGGATGGGTACAGACAAAGTGCGCGCCATCAGCGCACTGTTGCCGCTGGGCGGAGTCGATGCCGATCCACAGCTGGTGAACGAGGTGTTCGCTCGATTTCGTCTGAACCTGGAGCAGTCGTATGCACGCCGGCCTCCCGTCGCCCTGCCGGGGGTGGAAGAAGCGCTCCGCGAATTTCGACGTCGGGGAATCAAGACGTCCCTGACCACCGGATTTTCGGATGATGTCGCCCAGCCGCTTCTTTCGTCCCTCGGCTGGAGAATCGGCAATGCTCCCGATGACCTACTCGACGCGGTCGTGACGACCTCGGATGTCGCGGCGGGACGCCCCTCGCCATACCTGATCCACCACGCCATGGAACGCACCGGCGTCTGCGATGTTCGCCGGGTGCTCGCGGCCGGAGACACGATCGTCGACGTGCAGGCCGCATACAACGCCGGAGTAATTGCGGTCGGGGTTTTAACCGGCGGCCTGGTGACGTCGGATTTCGACGACCAGCCCTGCGATTTCGTACTCGACAGCGTCGTCGATGTACTCGCCCTCATCGATGACCTCGACCGATTCGATGTCAGACCTGCGCAATAGAGTCAGCGGGGATGAGAACCTCCGCCGCCCCCACAGCCAGACTGGCAGCACAGTCGATATCCGCAGCACAGTCGATATCTGCAGCACAGTCGATATCCGCAGCACAGGCACGACGCGTCGCACTCGCGGCGCAGGGCTTTGGACGTGCGCGCACGGTCGCGCCCGGCGTTCGCCAACTCAACTCCACGATTGACAGGCTCGGGCTCCTCCAGCTCGACTCCGTCAACGTCTTCGAGCGCAGCCACTACCTCCCGCTCTTCGCGCGGCTCGGGGCGTATGACAAATCCAACCTGGACCGCCTCACCTTCGGGCGAAAGAGTCGGTTCGTCGAATATTGGGCGCACGAGGCTGCCGTAATACCGGCGGAGAACTGGCCGCTGTTCCGTTGGCGCATGGAGGCGAACCGGCAGCGCTACTCGCAGTCCGGCAGCTGGGTCGCTGAGAATTCGGCGATGCTGGACTGGCTGCGCGCCGAACTCGCCGACCGCGGCACCGTCGCAGCGAGCGAGATCGAACACGATACGGGAAAGGGAGCGGGTGGCTGGTGGGGCTGGTCCGAGGTCAAGACCGGGCTCGAGTGGCTTTTCCGATTCGGCGAGGCGGTATCGGCCGGACGCTCGCGGTTCGAGCGTCGCTATGCACTGGCGGCAACTGTGCTTCCGCCCTCCGTATTCGAGCGGGAGGTGCTGCCGGCCGATGCGATCCGCGAGCTGCTGCGGTTGTCCGCTCGTGCGCACGGCATCGGTACCCTTACCGATCTCGCCGACTACTACCGCATCAAGACCGAGCCCGCCCGGGCCGCCGTGCATGACCTCGTCGATGCCGGGGAGTTGCAGCCGGTGACGGTGGCGGGCTGGAACACGCCGGCCTTCCTGCATCGCGACGCGCGCATCCCGCGTCGCATCGAGGCGGTGGCACTGCTCTCCCCGTTCGACCCGGTGGTGTGGGAGCGCCAGCGAGCAGAGCGCATGTTCGGGTTCCACTACCGTATCGAGATCTACACGCCCGCGCACAAGCGCGTTTTCGGGTATTACACGCTGCCACTTCTGATCGACGACCGGCTGGTTGGCCGGGTCGACCTCAAGAGCGATCGCCAAAACCGGGTGCTCCGCGTGCAGTCGGCCTGGACCGAAACGGATGCTCCGCCCGCGACTGCGGCGAGACTCGCCATCCTGCTGCGTGAGATTGCCGTCTGGCAGGGACTCGAGGACATCGAGGTGATGGCACGGGGCGACCTTGCGAAGGCGCTCGCCGCCGAACTCGACCTGTCGGCTCTCACCGCCTAGCTCCCGAGGGTTAGAACTCCCCACCGATCTTGTGAAGGCGGGCGACGCGGTCTTCGATGGGCGGATGCGTGCTGAAGAGGCGGCTCATGAAGCCCGGCTTGGTCGGATCGGAGATCCAGAGGTGTGCCATCGCGGAGTTCTGCTTACGCATGGGGCGGCCGTACTGGCTGAGTTTCTCGAGGGCGCTCGCGAGGGCATCCGGATTTCTGGTGGTCATCGCACTGGTGGCGTCGGCAAGGTACTCGCGCTGACGCGAGATCGAGGCCTGCACTCCCGCGGCCACGAGAGGAGCGACGATCATCGCGGCGAGACCGAACACGATGACGATGGGATTGCCCCCTCCTCCGCCGCCGTTGCGATCATTTCCGCGTCCGCCACCGAAGAAGGCGAAGCGCAGGAAGAGATCGGCGATGAAGCCGATCGCCACGACGAGTCCGAAGACGATCATCGAGACTCGGGTGTCGTAGTTCTGCACGTGACCCATCTCGTGGGCCATAACGCCCTCGAGTTCCGAGTCGTCCATCAGGTCGAGAAGACCCGTGGTCGCGGCGACGTACGCGTGCTCCGGATCGCGCCCGGTCGCGAACGCGTTGGGAGCCGGATCGTTGATGACGTAGACCCGGGGCATCGGCAGGCCGTCGGTGATCGACAGGTTCTCCACAATGCGGTAGAGGCGTGGATTGTCGGTCTTCTGGATCTCCTGCCCGCCGGAGATGGAGATCGCCAGACGTGATGCGGCAAAGTACTGGATCGTCGCATAGGCCACGGCGATGGTGATCACAACCCAGGCGATCGACCAGCCGTACACATACCCGGCCACGATGCCGAGGCCACCGATAATCAGCAGGAACAGCAGGATGATAAAGACAGTGTTGCGTTTGTTCTTCGCAATCGCGCGATACATGGAGTCTTCGTCAGAACTGGACGCGAGGCGGTTCCGCGATGGCCGCAGGGTCCGCCACCTCGAAGAAGTCGCGCTCGGTAAAGCCGAGTCCGCGAACGTAGAGCGTGTTCGGGAAGGTTTTCACCTTGGTGTTGAGCTCTCGAACGCCCCCGTTGTAGAAGCGACGTGAGGCCTGGATTTTGTCTTCGGTGTCGACGAGTTCTCCCTGCAGCTGGAGATAATTCTGGCTGGCCTGCAACTGCGGGTACGCCTCGGCGACGGCGAAGATACTCTTCAGAGCGCTCTGCACGTGGTTCTCGGCCACCGCGGCGTCCGCCGGGGTGGACGCGCCGATCGACTCCGCGCGCGCCTTGGTCACGGCCTCGAAGACACCGGACTCGTGGGCCGCGTAGCCCTTGACGGTTTCGATGAGGTTGGGCAGAAGGTCGGCACGACGCTTCAGTTGCACGGTGATGTCGCTCCACGCCTCATCGACGCGCACGTTCAGGCGCACGAGCCCGTTATAGGTCGACAGGAAGTAAACGCCGATTATGACGATGAGCACGACGACGATTCCGACGACGATGAGGGTTTCCATGACTGATCTCTCACAAGCTGAATGCGGCGAAGCGGCGAAGGGGCGAACCGCAGGACCCCATAATAGTAGCCGCGCCAGGGTCTGCCACCACGGGCTCGAAGCACACTCCGAGCCAATACCAAGGCATAACAGGCTCTAGTGTCAGGTCAGTCAGTGTCGGAGAACATGAAGGAGAACGGATGTCGCACTCCGCTCGCGAAGCGATCGAGAGACTCAGCCGGAGTGTCGTCGACTTCCCCTCCCCGGGCATCGTCTTCCGTGACCTCAGCCCGGTGTTCGCCGACGGGCCCGCGTACACCAGCGTGATCGACGCGCTCCTCGCACCATTCGAGGGAGAGTTCGATGCCTTGGCAGGTATGGAGGCACGCGGATTCGTGCTCGCCGCCGGGGCCGCCTACGCCACCGGGCTCGGATGTGTCATGATCCGGAAGCCCGGCAAACTACCCCGCCCCGTCCTTACCGAGGACTACGAACTCGAGTACGGCACGGCCACACTCGAGGTACACCCCGATGAGCTCGCCCCGGGGACGCGGGTTCTCTTGCTCGACGACGTCCTCGCCACCGGCGGTACCCTCGCCGCCAGCTGTCTACTCGCCGAAAGGGCGGGCTGGAGAGTCGCCGGAATCAGCGTCGTCCTCGAGCTCAGCGAGCTCCACGGAACCGACAAGCTGCCCGATCGACGGGTGCACTCGTTGCTCAGCATCTGAGCGATATTCTGGGGGATGAGGTGTGACCTCCGAGAGACTCCACCGTCAAAAGATTGGCACCGATGGCTTCGACGTCTGGACCGCTGCGTGCATCCGAATCGTTCCGCAGCTGGATGTTGCAGGGACTGGCGGACCACTCAGGCTCGCACCAGGGCCCGCACGCGAAAGTCGTGGAGAAGACCCATTCCTGGTGGCGGGTGATGTGCCTCACCGGCGTCGACTACTTCTCCACTCTGGGCTACCAGCCCGCCATCGCGGCTGTCGCAGCCGGGCTTCTCTCCCCCTTCGCCACGGTCGTACTCGTGGCTCTCACCCTGTTCGGCGCGCTGCCGGTCTATCGCCGGGTGGCGCGCGAGAGCTTCCGAGGCTCCGGCTCGATCGCCATGCTCGAAAGACTGCTGCCGTGGTGGACGGGCAAGCTCTTCGTGCTGGTATTGCTCGGATTCGCCGCCACCGACTTCATGATCACGATCACCCTCTCCGCGGCGGATGCGTCAGCTCACGCCATCGAGAATCCTTTTGCCCCCTCGTGGTTCCACGGCAACGAAGTGCTGATCACGCTGGTGCTCGTCGCTCTGCTCGGAGCGGTCTTCCTGCGCGGGTTCAAGGAGGCCATCGGCATTGCCGTGGTGCTT